>NZ_JBELQE010000103.1:0-16228 GCF_040270385.1 Methylorubrum podarium
GCCGAGCGGCCCGCGCCCAGGGTCAGCCGGTCGGCACCCGAGCCGCCGAGCACCACACCGTTGCCGGCACCGAGGGTGACGGCGTCGTCGCCGGCAACCTCGACATCCGTGCTCTCGACGCGAACCGGGAGGCCACCAGCGAGGCGCACGAGGCCGGCATCGCCGAGCACCACCGCATCGCCGGACTGGCCGTCGATGAGATCGTTGCCCGCGCCGCCGATGACGAGCTTGCGGCCGTTGCCGAGGCGGATCGTATCGGCCGCGCCGATGGCCGGCGTCAGAGTCTGGATCAGGGTCGGCACGCCTGCGGCGTAGTCGAGCTGGCCGCTGTCGCCGAGCACGGTCTTGGCGCCGTCGCCGGCGGTGATCGCGTCGGAGCCGAAGCCGCCGAGGATGGTGTCACTGCCGTCGCCCGCGGTGATCGTGTCGCCGCCGCCCAGCCCCGTGTCGGTGGACAGGATCTGCGCGAGCAGTCCGGCCGCGTCGTAGCTGACCGATCCGAGATCGCCGAGGATGACGTCGGCGCCCTTGCCGGTGGTGATCGTGTCGGCCTCGATGCCGCCGAGGACGAGGTTGTCGCCGTCGCCCGCCGTGATCGTGTCGGCTGCGCCGATCTCCACATCCGTGGTGCGGACGAGGATCCGCTTGCCGTCGGTGCGGAAGGTGGCGAGGCCGTTGTCGCCGAGCACGATGTCCGCGCCGGTGCCGGCGGTGATCGTGTCGCTGCCGAACCCGCCGAGGACGACGTTGTCGCCGTCGCCCGCATCGATCGTGTCGTCGTCGCCGCGGTTCGGGTTGAGCGTGGCCACGCGTACGAGATGCCCGCCGGTGAAGCTCGCCTCGCCGAAATCGCCGAGGATGAGATCCGCCCCCTTGCCGGTGGTGATCTCGTCGCGGCCCGCACCGCCCAGGACGATGTTGTCGCCATCGCCGCCGCGTATGACGTCGCCCGCGCCGCGGCGCTCGTCGGTGGTGTAGACGTCGCGGACGAGGCCGTTCTCGAAGGCCACGACACCCATGTCGCCGAGCAGGATATCGGCGCCAGACCCCGTGGTGATGTCGTCGGAGCCGCCCGCGCCGAGGACGATGTTGTCGCCGTCGCCGCCCTTGATCACGTCGCGCGCGCCGTCATCCGGAACGGTCGAGGCGAACTCGACGCGCACGCCCTGGTCGAACAGCGCGGTGCCGTTGTCGCCGAGGATCACGTCGTTGCCGCCGAGCGTGGTGATCGCGTCCGTGCCCGTGCCGCCGATGACGACGTTGTCGCCGCCGCCGGCCTCGATGGTGTCGTCGCCGCCGAAGGTCGGGTCGAGGCTCTCGGCGCGCTTGAGACGGCCCTGAGCGTCGAAGGACAGACGACCGTCGTCGCCCAGCACGATGTCGGCATCGGCATCGTCCCGGCCGGCATCGATCGTGTCGGCGCCGAGACCGCCGAGGACGACGTCCGCCCCGGCACCCGAGGTGAGGACGTCGCGCGTCCCGCCGTCGCGGCTGCTCTGGACCAGGGCCCGAAGGCCGAGCTCGAACCGGACGAGGCCGTTGTCGCCGAGCACGATGTCGCCGCCCTTGCCGGTGACGACCGTGTCGCTGCCCGAGCCGCCGAGGACGATGTTCTCGCCGTCGCCGGCCTCGATCCGGTCGTTGCCGGCGTCGAGCGTGTCGGTCGAGGCGAACTCGACCCGCACGCCGCCCTCGAACACGGCGTAGCCATGGTCGCCGATGACGACGTCGCTGCCGCCCAGCGCCGTGACGACGTCGCTGCCGGCGCCGCCGAGGACGAGGTTGTCGCCGCCGCCGACCTTGATCTCGTCGTCGTCGCCGAAGCCGACATCGAGGGTTTCGGCCCGCTTCACGCGGCCCTGGGCGTCGAAGGTGATCTGGCCACCGTCGCCGAAGACCACGTCGGCATCCGCGTCGGCTTGGCCGGCATCGATCGTGTCGGCCCCGAGGCCGCCGAGCACGACGTCGGCGCCCGCCCCCGTCGAGAGGGTGTCGCGCGCGCCGCCGTTGCGGTCGCTCACCACCCGCGCCCGGATGCCGAGCGCGAAGGCCACCGAGCCGTTGTCGCCGAGCACGATATCCGCGCCCGCGCCCGTCGTGACCGTGTCGCTGCCCGAGCCGCCGAGCACGACGTTGTCGCCGTCGCCGGCCTCGATCCGGTCGTTGCCGCCGTCGCCGGTGTCGGTCGAGGCCACCTCGACGCGGATACCGGCGTCGAACAGAGCGTAGCCCTGATCGCCGAGCACGATGTCGCTGCCGCCGAGCGCGGTGATGACGTCGGTGCCGGTGCCGCCGATGACGAGGTTGTCGCCGCCGCCGACCTCGATGACGTCGTCGCCGCCGAAGCCCGGATCGAGGCTCTCGGCCCGCTTCACGCGGCCCTGCGCATCGAAGGTGACGCGACCGTCGTCGCCGAGCACCACGTCGGCATCCGCGTCGAGCCTGCCCGCGTCGATCGTGTCGTCGCCGAGGCCGCCGAGCACCACGTCGGCGCCCGCACCCGTGGCGATGACGTCGCGCGCGCCGCCGTTGCGGTCGCTCACGACCCGGGCCCGGATGCCGAGCTCGTAGGCCACGAGGCCGTTGTCGCCCAGCACGATGTCGCCGCCCGCGCCCGTCGTGACGGTGTCGCTGCCGGAACCGCCGATGACGAGGTTGTCGCCGCCGCCGGCATCGATCCGGTCGTTGCCGCCGTCGCCGCTGTCGGTCGAGGCGAACTCGATCCGCACGCCGGCCTCGAAGACCGCGTAGCCGTTGTCGCCGATGACGACGTCGCCGCCGCTCAGCGCCGTGACGGTGTCGGCGCCCGTGCCGCCGATGACGAGGTTGTCGCCGCCGCCGACCGTGATGTCGTCGTTGCCGCCGAAGCCGGCATCGAAGCTCTCGGCACGGATCACGCCGCCGGTCGCGTCGAAGGTGACGTGGCCGTTGTCGCCGAACACGATGTCGGCGTCGGTATCGGCCTGGCCGGCATCGATCGTGTCGCCGCCGAGCCCGCCGAGCACCAGATCGGCGCCGGCGCCGGTGGCGAGGGTGTCCGCCGCGCCGCCGGTGCGGTCGCTGGTGATCTCCAGGCGGATGCCGCCCGCGAACGCGATCCGGCCGTTGTCGCCGAGCACGATGTCGGCGCCCGCGCCGGTGGTGACGGTGTCGCCGCCCGAACCGGCGAGCACGACGTTGTCGCCGTCACCCGTGTCGATCCGGTCGTTGCCGGCCCCGACCGCGTCGGCCGAGACGACGAGGACGCGCACGCCCGCCTCGAACTCGGCGTAGCCGCCGTCGCCGACGACGATGTCGTTGCCGCCGAGCGCGGTGACGACGTCGCTGCCGGCCCCGGCGATGACGACGTTGTCGCCCGCGCCGACCTCGATCGTATCGTTGCCGCCGAAGCCGAGATCGAAGCTCTCGGCCCGCTTCACATGGCCGTCGGCCTCGAAGGTGGCGCGGCCCTCGTCGCCGAGCACGACGTCGTTGCCGCCGAGGGCGATGATCCGGTCCGCGCCCGTGCCGCCGAGGACGACGTTGTCGCCGCCGCCGACCTCGATGGTGTCGTCGTCGCCGGAGCCCAGGTCGAGGCTCTCGGCCCGCTTCACCCGGCCGCGCGCGTCGAACAGCACGGTGCCGTTGTCGCCGAACACGATGTCGGCGTCGCCGTCGGTCTTGCCGGCGTCGATGGTGTCGCCGCCGAGCCCGCCGAGGACCACGTCGGCGCCCGCGCCGGTGGCGAGGGTGTCGGCCGCGCCGCCGTCTCGGCTGCTCGTCACGGAGAGGCGGATGCCGCCGGCGAAGGTGACCGCGCCGCTGTCGCCGAGCACGATGTCGGCGCCGGCCCCTGTGGTGACCGTGTCGGAGCCGGCCCCGCCGAGGACGAGGTTGGCACCGTCGCCCGCCTCGATCCGGTCGTCGCCGCCGCTGGTCGGGTCGGTGGTCTCGGCGAGCGTCACCCGGCCGAGGCCGTCGAAGGTGACGTGACCGCCGTCACCGAAGACGACGTCGTCGTCGCTGTCGTTCTTGCCGGCGTCGATCACGTCGCCGCCCAGGCCGCCGATGATGAGATCGGCGCCCGCGCCGGTCCGGATCGTGTCGCGCGCCCCGCCCGACGGATCGCTCTTGGCCTCGCGGCGGATTCCGCCTGCGAAGGTCACGAAGCCGTTGTCACCCAGCACGATATCCGCGCCGGCACCGGTGGTGACCGTGTCGGAGCCGGCACCGCCGATGACGAGGTTGTCGCCGCCGCCGACCTCGATGCTGTCGTCGCCCCCGCTGGTCGGATCGGTGCTCTGGGCGAGCGTCACCCGACCCTGCTCGTCGAAGGTGACGTGGCCGTTGTCGCCGAAGACGATGTCGTCGTCGCTGTCGTCCTTGCCGGCATCGATGGTGTCGCCGCCCAGGCCGCCGATCACGAGATCGGCCCCGTCACCGGTGACGATGATGTCGCGCGCGCCGCCCGACAGGTCGCTCATGGCCGCGAGGCGGATCCCGCCCGTGAAGGTCACGAAGCCGTTGTCGCCCAGCACGATGTCCGCGCCGGTGCCGGTGGTGATGGTGTCGGAGCCCGCGCCGCCGAGGATCAGGTTGGCGCCCGCGCCGGCCTGGATCTCGTCGTCGCCGCCGAGCGTCGGATCGACGGTCTCGGCGAGCGTGACACTGCCCTGAGCGTCGAAGGTGATGTGGCCGTTGTCGCCGAAGACGATGTCGTCGTCCGCGTCGAGCTTGCCCGCGTCGATCGTGTCGCCGCCGAGGCCGCCGAGGATGAGGTCGGCCCCCGCTCCGGTGCCGATCGTGTCGCGACCGCCGCCGCCGACCCGCTCGCTGAGAGCCTCCCGGCGGACGCCGTCCACGAAGTCGACGGCGCCGTTGTCGCCGAACACGAGGTCGGCGCCGATGCCGGTGGTGATGGCGTCGCTGCCCGAGCCGCCGAGCACGACGTTGTCGCCGTCGCCCGCGCGGATCGTGTCGTCGCCCGCCACGCTCTCGTTCTTGGTCGAGACGCGCACCAGCTTGCCCTGCGCGAAAGTCGCCGTGCCGTCGTCGCCGAGGATGATGTCGAGGCCGGCTCCCGTGGTGATGTCGTCGGCGCCGACGCCGCCGAAGACCACGTTGTCGCCCTCGCCCGCCGCGATGGTGTCGCCGCCGCCGAAGGTGGATTCCATCGTCTCGACGGAGACGAGGACGCCGTCCGCGAACACGGCGCCGCCGTTGTCGCCGAGGATCACGTCCGCGCCCGAGCCGGTGCGGATCGCGTCCGCGCCGACGCCGCCGATGACGACGCTGCCGCCGTCGCCGAGGGTGATCTCGTCCCGCGCGCCGGCCGTGGCGGCGGTGGTCGCCACCCGGAGCACCCGACCCTGGGCGTCGAAGGTCGCCTGGCCGTTGTCGCCGAGCACCGTGCCGCGGCCGTTGCCGGCGGTGATGGTGTCGCCGCCCGAGCCGCCGAGGATCACGGCGACGCCGTCGCCCACGGTGATCGTGTCGTCCCCGCCGACCTTGTCGTCGGTGGTCTCGACGAGGATCGGCAGGCCGGCGGCGGTGAACCGGGCATGGCCGGCATCGCCGATGATGACGTTGGTGGCCGTGCCGACCTTCACGCCGTCCTTGATGCCGGCGCTGATCGTGTCCGCGCCCGCACCGCCGATCGCGGTGTTGCGGCCGCTGCCGACGGCGATCGTGTCGCGGTCGCCGACCTCGGGGCTGTTGCTGGTGATCTCGACGATGATGCCGGCCTCGAAATCGGCCTGACCGCTGTCGCCGAGCACGACGTTGTTGCCGTTGCCGATCGTGATGGCGTCGCGGCCCGTCCCGCCGAGCACGACGTTGTCGCCGTCGCCGATGGTGATGGTGTCGTCGCCGCCGATCTCGGTGTCGATCGACAGCGCGCGCCGGATCCGGCCGTCGGCGTCGAAGGTGACGATACCGTTGTCGCCCAGGACCACCGCGCCCCTGTCGGCGCCCTTGATCGTGTCGCCGCCCGCGCCGCCGAGCACGACGTTGCTGCCGGCGCCGAAGGTGATGGTGTCGGCCCCGCCGATGGCGGTCGCGGTGGTGGCGATGCGCGCGAGCACGCTCGTGGTCACCGCGCCCGTCACGGTCACGGTGAAGTCGGCCTCGCCGCTGTCGCCGAGGATGACGTGGTTGCCCGCGCCGGTGGTGATCGCGTCGCCGCCCGCGCCGCCGATGATCCGGGATTCGCCGTCCTCGGCGGTGATGGTGTCGGCCCCGCCGATCTCGGGCGTGATCGACTCGATGCGCTGGGCGCGGCCGTTGAGGAACACCGCCTTGCCGCTGTCGCCCAGGATGACGTGGTTACCGGCGCCGACCTTGATCGTGTCGGCACCCGCGCCGCCGATGATGGTGGTGTCGCCGCCGGTCGCCGTGATCGTGTCGTCGCCGCCCACATCGGTCGCGGTCGCGGTGATCGACGCGATCGCGCCGTCGGCGAAGAGGGCCGAGCCGCTGTCGCCGAGCACCACCTGCGTGCCGCGGCCGAGGGTGATGCGGTCGGCGCCCGCGCCGCCGATGACGGTGGCGTTGCCGTCCTTGGCCTCGATGACGTCGCCGCCGCCGATGCCCGGATCGATGCTCTCGACCGAGGCGAGCTTGCCCGCCGCGAAGACGGCCTTGCCGCTGTCGCCGAGGATCACGTGGTTGCCCGCGCCGACCTCGATGGTGTCGCCGCCGGCGCCGCCGACGATGGTGGTGTCGCCCTCGCTCGCCTTGATCGTATCGGTGCCGCCGATGTCGGTCGCGACCGCGGTGATCGTCGCGATCTTGCCGTCCGCGAAGGTGGCCGAGCCGCTGTCGCCGAGCACGACCTGGCTGCCCTTGCCCAGCGTGATCCGGTCGGCGCCCGCGCCGCCGATGGCGGTGATGTTGCCGTCCCTGGCGGTGATGACGTCGTCGCCGCCGATGCCCGCATCGAGGCTCTCGATCGTGACGAGGGTGCCGGCATCGAACGCGGCCTTGCCGCTGTCGCCGAGGATCACGTGGTTGCCCGCGCCGACCTCGATCGTGTCGTCGCCGGCTCCGCCGATGATGGTGGTGTCGCCGTCGCTCGCCGTGATCGTGTCGTTGCCGCCGACACCGGTGGCGACGGAGGTGATCGCCGCGATCTTGCCGTCCGCGAAGGTCGCCGAGCCGCTGTCGCCGAGGACCACCTGCCTGCCCTTGCCGAGGGTGATCGTGTCGGCGCCCGCGCCGCCGATGACGGTGACGTTTCCGTCGCCGGTCACGATGCGGTCGTCGTCGCCGATCGCGGCCTCGTCGTCCGCGGTCTTGATGGAGACCAAGACCGGGACCGGAACCGTCACGCCGCCGACGGTGCGCGTACCGGGCACGAAGCGCGCCTCGCCGGTATCGCCCAGGATCACGTGCGTGCCGGCGCCGACGGTGATGCCGTCCTTGCCCGCGCCGCCGATGATGGTGGTGTCGCCGTCGCTCGCCTTGATCGTGTCGTCGCCGCCGGTCGCGCCGGTGGTGCTGCGCAGGCTCGCCAGTACGCCGCCCGCGAACACGGCCTCGCCGTTGTCGCCGAGGATGACGTGGTTGCCGGCCCCCGCCGTGATCGCGTCGGCGCCGAAGCCGCCGATGATCACGGTGTTTCCGTCGTTCGCGGTGATCGTGTCGCCGCCGCCGACGCCCGGATGGGTCGAGACCACACGGGTGATGGCGTGGGTGCCGGTCAGGGCGATGCCGGCGGTCGCCGAGCCGTCCTGGTAGATCTGGCCGTGGTCGCCGACGATGACGTTGTCGCCGCCCTTGGCGTCAATCGTGTCGGTGCCCGCGGCCCGCGGCTGATCGACGAACGGATCGGCGATCGTGACGATGCGCTTCACGTCGTCGAGGTTGAAGCTCGAATCGCCGAGGATGACGTCGGCGCCCGCACCACCCGCGATCGAGTCGTTTCCGGTCCCGCCGGCGATGAGGTTGCGGCCGCTTCCGCCCTTGATCGTGTCGTTGCCCGCGCCGCCGTCGATGATGACGAGGCCGGTCGCGCCCGAGGCGTCGATGACGTCGTCGAGGCTGACGATGGAGGCGTCGGCATCGACCGTGCCCTCGTCGCGGAAGGCGATGGCACCGCCGGTCCGGACGCTGTCGGTGGCGCTGTAGCGGCTGCGGTCAGCGCTGGTGTCGCCGAACAGGGCGAGCGTGCCCGCCGACGCCTCGACGGTGATCCGGTCGGCACCGCCGCCGCCATGGATCGCCGTCAGGGTGTCGAGCGCCGTGCCCTTGACCGTGACCTTGTCGGCGCCCGAGCCGAGCAGCAGCTCGACCGAGGACATGTCGCGGTAGGTGACGCCGCCCTTGAACGTCACGTTGGTGGCGCTGCCGCTCGCCGACGTGTTGATGTCGTTCTGCGACATTCCGAAGCCGGAGATGTGGTCGGCGCTCACCACGCCGTCCACGCCCGCGGTGGTGGAGTCGTTGAACAGCGAGACCTTGTCGAAGTCCTTCTTAATCGGATCGGTGGCGATGTCGCGGGTGACCGGGCGGTTGCTCTCGCCGGGCAGGACGATCGCCGGGGTCAGGGAGCGGCTGTCGGGGCCGACGCCGCCGAGCAGGACCAGCGGCCCCTCGATGCGGCTGAGCTCGTGCGTCTGGCGCGAGAAGGTCTTGAGGTCCGAGGTCACCTTCGTGGCGTCGGGGTTGCTCAGCACCTTGACGCGCACGGCCCGGTCGAAGTTCGACGCGTCGAAGGTGATCGTGGCCGGGGTCGTGGCCGTCGCCCGGGTGAAGCGCGGGTCGTCGCTGTCCGTGAGGGTCTGGCCGTCGCCCGCCAGGGTGATCGTCACCGATCCGCGCGGCGCGGTCGTCAGCACCACGTCGTAGAAGGACGGCTGGCCCGGCGTCACGACGACGCCGCCCTCGGCCGGGGTCACCACGACGCCCGCCGTGTTGCCGTCCGTCACCTGGACGCGCACCACCGGAGCGCCGACGAGCGCCGCCTTGAAGAAGCCCTCGCCGCCCGCGCCGGCGATCTCGCTCTTCACGATGTGGGTGATCTCCGCGATGTAGCGGTTCTCGGGCGTGTCGTCGGCCGGCGACGACACGCGCACGGTCTGCGGCTGGTTCCAGTTGCCGGCGTTGAAGGTGAGGTACGCGAAGCCGTCCCCGTCGGTCGGCAGGACGTTGCCCGACGCGTCGGTGAAGACGAGCTGCGATAGCCGGTCCCGCGGCACGCTGAGGGTGACGGTGACCGTCTCGTTCGCCAGCGGCGGGTTGTTGAGGACGACGGTGTAGCCGTCCCGGTTCTGCGCCTGGGCGGCCCGGCCGCGGGTCATCTCGATGACCGAGGTGCTCCCGCCGCTCTCGACGATGATCAGGCCCGGCTTGTCGTTGTCGATGACCTTGACCAGTGTCGTGCGAACGTAGGTCGTGTTCACCTCGTCGTTGGAGCTGACGACCGAGTGGCCGATGGCCACGCTCTGCTCGCCCTCGGCGGCCGTGTCCGACTTGGCGCGGACGAGGACCGTCTGCTCCGGCGTCCAGACGTAGACGCCGTTCCTGAGGATTGTGGTGAAGCGGAGCGTCAGAGCGTCCGACCACGTGATGCCGTCGATCGAGACCTCGACCGTTCCCGCGTTCCCGGCCAGTGCCCGCATCTGCGCCGAGGATTGCGCCGCAGAGACGGTGAGCACCGCCCAGTCGTTCTGGCCGAGCGGGGTCCGCGTCGGGGCGGGCGGCGCGACCTTGTAGGAGCCGGTGCTGCTGCCCTCGGCGTTCGGCGTCGTGATCGCCGAATCCTCGCGCAGCGTCAGGCCGCCCCCGTCGCTGACGCTGCCGCGGTCCGCCGTGGCGACCGAGGCGGTGATGCCCGGCACGAACAGGCCGTCGTAGCGTGGATCGGTGCTCGCCGCGGTGTGGTTGATGACCGCCGAATTGCCCTTGGCATCGCGCGCCACGACCTCGCCGCTGACGTCGCCGGCGACGTTGAAGGTATCGCTGCCCGTCCCGCCGATCAGGGTGGTGACGACGCCCGGCGGCGTGGAGAGCACGTAGAACGTGTCGTCGCCCTCCAGGCCGTCGACCTCCACCGCCTGGATGTTGGTGAAGCGGATCGACAGGCCGGCGCCGAAGATGCCGTCCTTGGTCACGACGAAGGTGTCGGCGAACTCGGTGCCGAGGGCGACGATCTTATTGAAGCCGGTGCCGCCGTCGATATCGAGCGGCGCGTTGATGTTGTACTCGATCCGGTCGTTGCCGGCGCCGGCATTGAGCTTGATCTTGTTGTCCTGCGGGTTCGAGCCGGACAGGGCGAAGGCGCGCACGATGAAGGTGTCGTCGCCGTCCTCGCCTTCGAGGCGCAGGTCCGCCTTGTTCGAGTAGACCTGGAAGGTGTCGTCGCCGGTGCCGCCGTAGATCACCGCCGGGATCGAGATGCCGCGGGAGAGGTGGCCGCCGAAGGACAGCGGCGTGGTCTCGAACACGTCCTCGCCGAGCAGGCCGTTGGCCGTGTCGCGCAGGCTCGCGAAGACCTGGCCGACCTGGAAGAAGTCGTTGCCCTCGCCGCCGTCGATGGTCATCAGCGCCGCGGTGTCGTCGAGCGCGAAGCGGTCGTCGCCCTTGCCGCCCTCGACGACGACGCGCCCGTTGACGCTCATGTCGTAGTTGATCCGCTCGACGACGGCGTCCGCCGGGTAGGTGCCGTCGGCGTTCGGGTGGAGGAGCGCCACGAAGTTGCGCCGCAGCAGGAACTGGTCCGCCGCCTCGGTGCCGAGGATGGTCAGGGTGTCGACGCCGCGGTCCGGATTGCCGGAATCCGTGACGTTGATGCGGTAGGACGACGCGCCGTTCACCTGGATGCGGATCGTGTCCGTGTCCTGGCCGCCGTCGATGTCGAGGGTATCGGTGCCGGTGCCGGTCTTGCTGGTGAGCGAGGGCAGGCGATCGACGTTGATCCGGTCGGCTCCGTCCTCGCCGAGCACCCGGGTCTGGCCGGCGATCTCGCTGACGGCGAGGTCGAGCGTGTCGTCGCCCGCACCGAGCTTGATCGTCGCCGCCGCCGCGCGGACCCGGCCGCGCAGGGCGAACTGGTCGCGCCCGCCGAGGCTGGTCAGCGCCAGCGTCGAGGTGGCGATGGTGGTGCCGAGCAGCGTCAGTGCGTTGTCGCCCGCGCCGAGATCGATGGCGACGCTGGCGCCCTTGATCGTCGCGGTCTTCACGGCGTCGCCGCCGACCAGGGCCGCGTCGATGACGGTGTCGTTGCCGGTCCCGGCGGTCAGGGTGAACGCCCCCGTCCTCGCCTCGTGGCTGCCGGCGAGCGCGACGCGGTTCGCGCCACCGCCGAGCGTGATCGTGATCGAGGCCGCCGAGAGCTCGATGGCGTCCGTGACCACGGCGCCCGCGAGGCGGTGGTCGGTCAGGCGGTCGATGCCGGCCCCGCCGGTCAGGGAGAAGGCGTTGCCGATCGTGTACTTGCCGGCCAGGGTGGTCGTGTTGTCGCCGTCGCCGAGGGAGATCGCGAGCGATGCCGCCTCGATATCGGCCTTCGCCACCGTGCCGCTCACCGCGCGCAGGTCGGTCAGCGTGTCGTTGCCGCCCGCGGCCGTGATCGTCAGGGAATCGGAGACGCGATAGGTGCCGGTCAGAGTCAGCGCGTTGGTGCCGGCGCCGGCATCGACGCTCATCGACTTCGCCGTGTAGTTGCCCTGCAGATCGATGCTGTCGTCGCCCGAACCGGTGCGGATCGTGATCGCCCCCGCCGGGGTCGCGTAGTCGCCCGAGAGCCGCAGGGTGTTGTTGCCGTCGCCCAGATCGATCGAGAGCGAGCCGGCCCGGACGTCGGCCCGGCTCACGGCGCCGCCGGACGTGCGGACATCCAGCAGGGTATCGCCGCCCGACCCGCCGCGGATCGTGAAGGCATCCGTGATCCGGTAGGTGCCGGTCAGGGTGATGTCGTTCTGGCCGTCGCCCGCGTCGATCTCCATCGAGCCGGCGGTGTAGCTGCCCTGGAGGTCGATGACGTCGCGGCCCGTGCCGGTGCGGATCGCGAGCGCGCCGCCCATCGTGTAGAGGCCCGCCGTCGTCAGGCTGTTGTCGCCCCCGGCGAGGTCGATCGTCAGCGAATCGAGCGTGTAGCGGCCGCCGAGCGTCACGCTGTCCCGGCCCGCGCCGCCGGTGATGCTCATGGCACCGGTGGAGAAGACCGCGCCCGCGGGGTCGGCGTTCGCGAGGGTGATCGTGTTGTCGCCGTTCCCGGCGACGAGCTTGATGGAGCCGCCGCGGGTGAGCGCGCCTTCCGAGATCTGGTCGAGGCGGATCACCTCGTCGGGATCGCTCGGGTTACTTCCGCTGACGGTGATCGTGCGCTCGCCGGTCAGGAAGGTACCGCCGAGCCGGTAGGTGCCGCCGAGGCTGCTGCCCTCGACCGTGATCGTGCGGCCGACGAAGGTGCCCTGCAGGTCGAGGACGGCGGCGGCCTCGTTCGACGCCACGACGGTGTCGTTGCCGTTGGCGTCCTTCACCACCTTGGTGTCGGCCTTGAGGACGATGTCGCCCTTCGCCTTCACCACCGCGCCCGCCTCGACGGTGAGGTTGTCGCCGGCGGCAAGCGTCACCGAGCCCTCGGTCGAGAAGATCGTGACGCCGGACTTCACGAGCAGGAGGTCGTCGCTGCGGTTGGTGTCCTCGCCCGAGAACACGTTGATGGACTTCTTCGAGATCAGGTCCGTGGTGATCGTCACGGGGCTCGACGTGCGGACGTTGATCGCGCCGCCGGCCTGGATGCCGGCCTTGGCTTGCTCGGTCACGCCGCCGACGCGCAGGCCGCCGACGTTCCACATCCAGACGTCGTCGCCGGCGGTGGCCTCGAAGCCGCCATAGGTGTCGCCGGCCGCCGTCCTCAGCTTGGCGATGATGCGCTTCGCCGCCGTGCCGATGCTGCCCGAGGCGATCAGCCGGGCCTGACCGGAGATGAGGTTCGAGCTGCCGCCGTTGCTCTCGTTGTAGTCGGTCGAGCCGTTGAAGATGCTGCCGGCCGCGGCGGTGAGGAAGGCCACGCGGTCGTCGGCGGCGCCGATGCGGGCGAGGTAGACGTCGCCGGTGGTCTCGATCGCGTTGATGTCGCGGCGCCCGGCCGTCAGCGTGACGCGCCCGGTCGTCGTGCCGCCGACATTGCTGTCGAACTCGAACTCGTCGCCGCTGACGCCGATGCCGTCGCGCGCGTTGAGGACGATCGAGCGGGCGCTGACATTGGCGCCCCCGCTGCCGCCGGTGACGGGAGCCGAGTCGATGTCGCGCGGATTCGTCAGGTCGCCGCCGTCGAGGATCGAGGCCTGCGCGCTGAGGACCACGTCGCCCGTCGTGGTGATCGCCACCACCCTCAGGTCGGTCGCTGTCTCGGTCAGAACGATGGCGCCGGTGGCGCTCGCCCGGACGGTGCCGGTGAGCTTCACCTCGATGGCGTCGGCGCCCACATCGGGGTTATTCGCGTCCGTGCCGACCTGGCCGATCGATCCGGCCGCCTTCAGGGTCAGATTGCGTGCGGAAATCTTGGTGGTGTCGGTCCGGACGCCGTCGAGGATGCTGCCCTTGTCGGCGGTGAAGACGATATCCTTGCTCGAGAAGGCGGATTCCAGCTTCAGGTCGCCCTCGCGGGCGGTGACGTAGATGTTCTCCGCGCCGCGGACCGCGAGCGTGCCGGTCAGCTCGACGCCGAGCGCCTTCTGCGCGCTGCCGACCGCGCCCCGGCCGCCTTCGAGGATCGTGTCGCCGCCGCGGACATTCGTGTCGGCGGCACCGCCCCCGTTCGCGAGGCCGTTGTCGCCCTTGAGGCGGATTTCCTTGCCCGCGGTGGAGGTGACGAGACCGACCGTCACCGCCGACGGGGTGGTGATGAAGATCTGACCGCCCGCGCTCACGTCGAGCGATCCGGCGGTCTCCAGCACCACCGCCTTGCGCTTCTGGATCAGGAGCTGGGTGACGAGGTTGAACGGATTCCCGGCGTCCTTCACCGATTGGAACACGACGAGGTTGCGGCCGACCTCGGCCGTCGGCGCCAGCTTGCTCGCGGTGAGGTTGCTCGTGTCGAGGACGAGGGTCGCCCGGGTCGCCTTCGCGATCTCGTAATAGGTCTCGGCCCCGGTCGCGTTGGCGGTCTTCACGCCGAACGCGCCGGCAAGCCCGATCCGAAGACCCTGCTTGAAGCCGTCGGCGAGGAAGCTGGCATCCCGGTCGGACAGGACGCGGTTGATGACGAAGACGCCGCCGGTGGCCGCGGTCGCGCGCACGCCGACCTCGACAGTGGCCGCGAGCCGGCCGTTCAGGCCGCCCGTGGTGTCGAAGAGCTGGCCGGCCTCGAGGCGGATCACCCCGCCCGCGATCGCGGCGATCTTGAACACGTTGGTGGCGATCGCCGTGGTGTTCGTGGTGTCGCCCGCGATGAAGAGGATGTCGCCGACCTTGTAGAGGGAGGCGTCCCAGGTGCCGCTCGCGAGGGTCAGCACGCCCTGGTTCGTCGCGTCGTCGTTGCTGAAGCTGACATCGACGCTGGTCGGGGCGGCCTTGAGGCGATCGACCGACATGGTCGCCGAGGCGCGCGGCGCCTCGCTGCTCACCGCGACGCTGGCCCCGAAGGTGACGTTGCGGGCGATGCCCTCCTGGAAGCTCTTGCCGCCGGTGAAGGCGACGGTGATCACCGTGTCCGTGACCGACACGATCTTGAAATAGGCCCTGGTCTCGGCGGTGGCGTTCTGCGTCAGGCCGCCGATGAAGAGCGTGGCGTCGATGAGCTTCCCGTCCTTCGTGAAGGCGGTGAGATCCCACAGGCCGCCATCCGCACGGGTCACGGTGCCGGTCGTGCCGTTGTTGGCGAAGATGACGCTGGCGGTGATCGGCGCCTTCGTCAGGAAGACGAGGTCGCTGCGCTCGGCGGCGGCGAGGTCGATCTGCTGGTCCGTCGTCATGCGCGGCGCGCCGGGGCCGACCGCGATCAGGGTGGTGCCGCTGGTCGAGCCGACGTTGTTGGCCGTGACGAGCGTGACCGAGCGGCCCTTGATGATCGGGCTCTGGATGTCGATCACGGTGCTGGGCACCTCCTTGAGGAGGCCCTGCCCGACCGCGCTCAGCAACTCGTCCTGCGTCCAGCGCTTGATGCCGGCATTGATGTCGTCGGCGGTGGCCTTGTCGACGAAGAAGGCCGGCGCGTCCTGCTTCTGCGCGGTCAGGGCGTTCTCGCCGTAGGAGGCCGGCAGGCTGTTGAGGAAGCTGTGGAGCGCCCGGTACTGCGCCGTCAGCGCCGCCCCGCGCGCAGCCTGGGCGGCCTGGCGGGCGGCCGTGATGGCCGGCGAGCTGGCGGTCGCGGTCTCGACCGCCGCGGCCGTACGGGCCGCGCTCACCGCATCGAGGAGCGCCTGCCCGGCGAGCCGGGGCGCGAAGGACGCGTTGTAGACGCCCGGATCGATCTGCTGGTTGCGGTAGCTCCAATAGGTCTCGTAGCGGGCCTTGTCCTGGTCCGACCGCCCGTCCACCAGCGACGCGTCATAGGCGTCGCCGAGGCTGCCGAAATCGGCGTGGAGCTGCGCGTAGGCGGCCTTCAGCGCGGTCTCGGCCGCCACGACCTTCTTGGCGGTTTCCGCCTGCAGGAAGATCTCGCCGAGGCTCTGGAACTTGGCCTGGTCGGCGAACTGCACGGCCAGCGCGGTCCGCTCGGCACCGGTGATCCGCACGGTGCCGCCCGCGTCGGCATTCGCCTTGTACTCGCTGTAGAGCTGGTAGGCCGTGACGAGCTTCGGCAGGTAACGATCGCCGAAGCCGGAATAGAGCGCGCTCAGCTTCGTGTACTCGGCCTTGCGCGCATCGATCGTGGCCTTGAGCTTGTCCGCGACGTAGTCGTCCTTCGCCGCGCCACTCAGCGCCGTGCCGGTGGCATCGGTGCTGAAGAGGCTCGTCAGGTCGTCGATTTCGGCGGTCGTCAGCGTCGGCGAGCCGTTGAACAGCGCGTTGCGCAGCGTCCAGTACAGGTTGTACTGCGTCGCGAAACCGTTCTGATCCCCCTTGGCGACGCCCGAGAAGATCGCCGAGAGCTTGGCGAACTCGTCCGCGCGGGCCTCCTGGACGGCTTTGATCCGGCCGTCGATGTAGGCGTCCTTGGCGGACCCGGCCAGCGTGCTTCCGGTCGCGTCGTTGCCGAACTGCGTGCGGAGCGCGTCGCGCTCGGCGGTCGTCAGCGTCATCGCGCCGTTGACGCGGCTCGCCTTCAGCACCTCGTAGCGGGCGTAGGCGGTGTCGTAGT
>NZ_JBELQE010000104.1:0-2517 GCF_040270385.1 Methylorubrum podarium
GGGGCCGGCTGGGCCGCGGCGGGGCCGGCCGCGGCGAGGGTGACCGCCGAGGCGAGCGCCCATCCGGCGAGGCGCGGGGCGGGACGGCACGGCGCGCGGGGGGGCCGCATCAGGAATTCCTCCGGCCGAGCTGGCGCACGAGGCCCGTGGTGGCGAGGCCGAGGCACAGGGCCATGAACAGGGTCATGCCGACATAGTAGCTCGGATTGAGGGAGAGCCACGCCGCCGAGACCAGGCGGAAATTGGCGAGCGACCAGGCGCGGGTCTCGATCAGCGCGACGCGATCCGGCTGGACCGTGGTGAGGGTGCCGTCCGAGGCGTCGAGGAAGGCGGCGCGCCCGACGAGGCGGGTCCAGACCACCGGATCGACGAGGCAGGACACCGACGCCTTGAGCATCGACGGGTTCGGGGCGGTGACGAGCACGGTGGTCTCGCTGAGCCGGGTTCCGTCGCTCCCCTCGGCGATGATCAGCGAGGCGCGGGGATTGACCGGCACGTCCCCCGCCTTCGGCGCCTCGATCAGGCCGGTCACGTCGCTGCGCAGCCGCAGCGCCCAGTTCGCGAACCGGGACCAGCCCTCCCGCAGCACCGAGGGGACGAAGGCCGCCCCCGACAGGGTCTGGTCCCAGCGGGCCACGAGTTCCTCGTCGGTCTCCGGGCCCGCCGGGCGCGGTGCGCCGCGCGGCGCGGGGGCCGGCGCGGCGGCCGGGATCGCAGGGGGGGCGGCAGAGGGTGCGGCAGGCGGCGCGGCCGCGACGCTGACCGGCACCGCGGCGGGCGGCAGGGCGCAGCGCATCGGCAGGTTGCGGCGCAGCCGGTCGAGGGTCAGCACGCCCTCGGGGCCGAACTGGCCCGGCGTGGCCACCGTCTCGGCCCGCCCCTGCCAGACCCGGCGGATCTCGTCGGGATCGAGGCCCACGGTCTGGATCGTCACCGGGTTGAGGGCACGGGCAGGGGCGACCACGAGGTTGGCGCCGCCCTCGGTGCCGCCCGCATCGGGCACGAGTTCGAAGTCGATGACGCGCTTGGCCGCGATCGCGAGGCGGGCGGCGAGGGTCGCGGCGGCATCCGCCGTCTCGCGGTCCGCGACCGGCAGCACGAGGCGCGGGCGGGTCCCCGGCGCGGTGAACGGCACCGCCCCCGCCTTGACCGCCGCGAGGTCGGGGCTGCGCACGGCGCGCGCCAGGGCCGGGATCTCGAGGCGGGTGCGGTCGAGGAAGAGGAAGCGCGGCTGCCGCGCCGTCGGCGAGAGGGTGTCGCAGACCTTGTCGGAGGCGTTGGGGAGCTGCGCGCTGATCTCGACGCTGTTCAGGCCTGGCCGCCACAGGCTCAGGGGCAGCGGGATGGCCTGGTCGTCGAACACCTCGCCCCGGGCATAGGGCAGCGGCACGCTCGCGGCGTTGCGGCCGTTGATGTCGACGACGATCTGGGCGCTCGAATCGAGGCCCGCGGCGTAGCCACCGGCGAGGTGCAGCATCACCTTGCCGTAGTCGGCGGGGACGAAGTCGGCGGGAAAGCGCAGCTCGATCCGGGTGCGCAGCAGGCGCCCGTTGAACTCGCGGCTGGTGACGCCGAGGCGCTCCAGGTCGAGCTGCTCGCCGCCCTGCACCTCGTAGCCCCGGACCAGGGGCGCGAGCGCCGCGCCGGGTCCGCTGCCGCCGGGATCGCCCGCCGCGGCGAGCTGGGTGACGGCCGCCCGCACGTCGTCGGGGCCGGGCCCGGTCACGACGAGCGTCGGCGCGCGGTTGCCCCGCGGCGGCAGCAGGGCGAGCCGCGGACCGGTGATCGGCCCGAGATCCTCGACGCCGTCCGTGCCGCGGATCTCGGCGGCGGTCCCCACGAGGAGGTTGACGCCGTTGCGGCCGGAGAGCGGCGGCCCGAAGCTCACCGCGGGCCGGGCGAGCCGGCTCACGACGGCGAGCGCCTGCACGGCGCCGATCATCCGCTCCAGGCGCGGCAGGGTCGGCTTCTCGTTGAGCAGCACGCCTAAGGGGAGGGCGCCGCTCTCGTCGGGCTCCAGGGCGGCGAGCGATTTCAGGTCGAGGTCGGCGGCCGGCGCGACCACCAGCCCGGAGCGCGAGGGGTCGATCTGCGTCCACAGCTCGTAGGTCGCTTCGATCGCGCAATCGACCCGGTGGCGCTGGCTCGCGGTCAGCGTGACGGCGTTGTAGCCGGCCTTGAGGACGCCGTCGGGGATCGCGAACTCCACGACCTTGACGGCGCCGGGCGCCTGGATCCGGGTCCAGCCGACCTTGGTGCCGTTGACGAGCCCGCTGAGCTCGGAGAATTCCGGCGCCACCGAGATCGCGGAGAGGTAGGAGACGCGCAGCCGCGCCGGACCCCGTGCCTGCCCCTCGGTCAGGTAGACCGGGTATTGCAGCACGTCCTCCTCGCCCGAGAGGCGGAAGCCGCGGGTGCCCGCGGGCAGGCGGCGGGCCGGGGCGATGGTCGCCTGGACCACGGAGCGGGGCTGCGCCGTCGGCGGCTGACCCGCGGACGGGGCGGGGGGCTGTGCGG
>NZ_JBELQE010000105.1:0-104388 GCF_040270385.1 Methylorubrum podarium
ATATGTGTATAACAGACTGGGGCCGGGGCCGGGTCGATCACCTTGACCAGCGACTTCGCGCCGACGCTCGCGTCGATGACCTGCGAGAACAGCTTGGCGGGCAGATCGAGATAGACGCCGCCGGGACGGCCGGAGACCGCGGCGCGGATCGCGCGGGCCACGCCGATGCCGATATCGGCGGCGTGCAGCACGCGGAAGGCGGCCTTGCACAGCGGCTTGGCGATGGCGAGCTGGTCCATCTCCTCGTAGTCGCCCTGCTGCAGGTCGACGATCTCGCGCTCGGAGGAGCCGGAGATCAGGATCATCGGGAAGCAGTTGGTGGTGGCGTTCGCCAGCGCGGTCAGGCCGTTGAGGAAGCCCGGCGCGGAGACCGTGAGGCAGATGCCCGGCTTCTTGGTGAGGAAGCCGGCGATCGCGGCGGCGTTGCCCGCGTTCTGCTCGTGGCGGAAGGAGATGACGCGCAGGCCCTCGGCCTGGGCGAGGCGGCCGAGATCGGTGATCGGGATGCCGGGGACGTTGTAGATCGTCTCGATGCCGTTGAGCTTGAGCGCATCGATGACGAGGTGGAAGCCGTCGGTCAGCTCCGCTTCCTCGTGGGGCATGGCGCCCGCGGTGATCGCGTCGATGTTCTGGGCCTGGACGGTCATGCGGCGTTCTCCCTCGTGATGCGGATGGTTCTTGGCCGGCGCGGAACCCGATGGCGTCGGGCCGGGCTCGTTTCGCGTCTCTTGCAGCGCCAAGCTCGGCGCGCGGACCGTTCGATGGACGGCGGGTCTCGTTGCGACCGGGCTGGCATACCAAATACCAAATGGCCGGTCAAACGAAACAGACGCCTTCGGACACGTACGCCTTCGGCGCCTGGAAATCGGGCCGTGGACAGGACGGGCGCGCGGGACGCGAGCTCTTCCGAAGCGGGGAATGCGGCCGATTCGCCCCCATCTATATCCGATCGGGCCCGGCATGGCTCCGGAGCGCGATCCGACCTCGGCTCGGGCCTTGCGCTGACGCGCGCGCCCTGAATGCAAAGACGCGCGCCGGGCGTCATCCGCCGGGCGCGCGTCGCGTCGATCGGGGGCCGGAGCGGCCGGGGTCCGACCCCGGCCCGCGGCCCGGTGGATCGCCTCAGGCGAGCTTGACCGTCTGCGCCTCGGCCGCCTCGGCGATCTCCGCCTCCGCCGCGAGGTAGCGCCGCCGCATCGGCTTCAGCACGAAGACCGCGATCGCGGCGGCCACGATGTTCAGACCGATGATGAGGCCGAACACCGCCGACCAGCCGTAATGCGCCGACAGCACGCTGGCGAGGGGGACGAGGAAGGCCGCCGTGCCCTTGGCGGTGTAGAGCAGGCCGGCGTTGCTGGCCGCGTACTTCGAGCCGAAGGTGTCGCCGCAGGTCGCCGGGAACAGCGAGTAGATCTCGCCGAACACCCCGAAATACATCGCCGTGCACAGCACGAAGACGATCGGGTTGCGCCCGTAGCCGAGCAGCAGGATGCAGGCGGTCGCGGCGATGGTGAAGGCGATGAACATCGTGTTCTCGCGGCCGATGTTGTCGGACACCCAGCCGAAGAACGGCCGGCCGAACCCGTCGAAGATGCGGTCGAGCGAGATCGCCAGGGTGAGCGCGGCCATCTGCAGGCCGAACAGGTTCATCGTCACGCCCGCGACCTTGAAGTCGTGGGCGATCGGGGCGATCTGCGCCGCCGCCATCAGGCCGCCGGAGGCGACCATCACGAACATCGCGTACATCGTCCAGAAGACGGGCGTGCGCACCGCTTCCTTCGGGCTGCGGTCGATCTTGGTCTGGGGCAGGCGCAGGTTCTTGCGCTTGATCGCCACCGCGACCGACGGCTTGCGCAGCAGGAAGGACAGGAGGAGCACGACGGCGCCCTGGCCGAGGCCGAACACGAGGAAGGCCTTCTGGTAGCCGCTCGCCGCGATCATGTTGGCGATCGGGATCACGGTGATCGCCGCCCCGGCGCCGAAGCCGGCCGCGGTCGCACCCGCCGCGAGGCCGCGCCGGTCGGGAAACCACTTCAGGGCGTTGCCGACGCAGGTGCCGTAGACCGAACCCGCGCCGATGCCGCCGATCACCGCCGCGGTGTAGAGCAGGAAGAGCGATTCGGCGTAGGCGTTGAGCGTCCAGGACAGGGCGATCATGAGGCCGCCGAAGCCGACGACGAGGCTCGGGCCGTAGCGGTCGACGAACCACGTCTCGACCGGCACGAGCCAGGTCTCGGTGGCGACGAAGATCGTGAAGGCGAACTGGATCGCCGTGCGTCCCCATTGGTGCTGCGCGTCGATCGGATCGACGAACAGGGTCCAGCCGTACTGGAGGTTGGCGATCATCGCCATGCAGAGCACGCCGAAGGCCAGTTGCCACCACTTGGCGGACGGCGCGTCCGAAGGCGCCGCTGGATGCGCGTGCTGCTCTGCCGGTTGGTAGACCATCCGGTGTCTCCTCAAAACGTTTCCGGTGCTCCCCTGGCGCGGCATCAAGCATGATGATGCCAGGCATACAATATACCAGGGGGACGAAGATCGAGCGGGAAGGCTGCGGCACCCCGGCACACCCACGGGGGGCGCCAGTTCGGCGCGCCCCGTTCGATCGGTTGCAGGAGGTCCGCTGTGAGAACGCGTCGGCGCGCACCGGGCGGTCTGGCCCGGTGCGCGTCGAGGGTCGTGGGTGAGCCGGAGCGGACGAGCCGTCCGGAGGCGGCGCTCAGTGCACCGCTGCGGCGGTCTTCGGCTTGGCTTCCAGGGCGGTCTGCTCGCGCGTGTAGGCCTGCCGCATCGGCTTGAGGACGAAGATCGCCATCAGAGCCGCGAGGATGTTGAGCGCGGCCGCCGCCAGGAACACCGCGTGCCAGCTTCCCGTCATCGTGGTGAGGATGCTGGTATAGGGCACGATCAGCGCCGCCGTTCCCTTGGCGGTGTAGAGCAGGCCCGCATTGGTGGCGGCATACTTGGAACCGAAGGTGTCGCCGCAGGTCGCCGGGAACAGCGAGTAGATCTCGCCCCAGGCGAAGAACACGAGACCGGTCAGGATCACGAACATGATCGGGTCCTGGCCGAACTGGCTCAGCATGTAGATGCCCACGCCCTCGATGCCGAAGGAGAGGAACATCGTGTTCTCGCGGCCGATATGGTCGGAGATCCAGCCGAAGAGCGGACGCGTGACGCCGTTGAGCACCCGGTCGATGGTGGCGGCGAAGGTCAGTGCCGGCAGGGTGATGCCGAACAGGCTGACCGGCACGTCGGCGATGTGGAAGTCCTTGGCGATGGGGCCGAGCTGGGCGGTCGCCATCAGGCCGCCGGCGGCCATCATCACGAACATCGCGTACATCACCCAGAAGATCGGGGTGCGCACCATCTCGCCCGGGCTGAAGTCGCGCTTGCTCTGGCTGACGCGGGCGATCTCGGGCACCTGACCCTTCTTCGGCGCCACCAGGAACAGGGCCATCAGCATCACGACCAGGCCCTGGCCGAGGCCGAACCAGAGGAAGGCCGACTCGTAGCCGTAATGGTGGATCACCGCCTGGATCGGCACCACGGTGAGCGCCGAGCCCGCGCCGAAGCCCATCGCGGTGAGGCCGGCGGCGAGGCCGCGCCGGTCAGGGAACCACTTGAGCGAGTTGCCGACGCAGGTGCCGTAGACCGCGCCCGCGCCGGTTCCGCCGATCACGGCGCCGACATAGAGCAGGGTCAGCGAGTCGGCATAGGCGTTGATCACCCAGGCCAGGCCGCACATCAGGCCGCCGGCGAGCGTCACGACCCGCGGGCCGTACTTGTCGACGAACCAGCCCTCGATCGGAACCAGCCAGGTCTCGGTGACGACGAAGAGTGTGAAGGCGACTTGGATCGCGGCGCGGTCCCAGCCGTGCCGCTCCTGGATCGGGTTGACGAAGAACGTCCACCCGTACTGCATGTTGGCGATCATGCACATGCAGATGATGCCGAACAGCAACTGCAGCCAGCGGTTCGTTGGTGGTCTTACATCGGTGGTTGAGGGATGGGTCATGGACGTATCTCCAGTGTACGCTCGATTTTCCGAGCTTTTTGGTCAGTTTTAGTCCGACTATATTTTTATGAAACGAACGTATTATCGGTTGGCATAGGTCGAGAACGCCGACAAAAGGTCAGCGCCGCAATGATTTAACTGAAACCTTGCAATGTTCCGGTTGACACCTCCGCCGACTGGCTTTGCCGAATCCTGGACGATGTGCGTGCGCGATCGAGGGCCGGGCGGTTGATCGGAGCCGGGTGGAAAGCGGATCCTGACGCGGATCGGGCCGCTCGAATTTCCGGCGTGAAGGCCCGGTGGCTCGATCCTGCCGACGGGTCCGGGCACGGCGGCACCATAATTCAAAACGCAGGATTGACAATAGGTATGTTGTATACCAGCCTGCGGTCCAAGGCGGCCCCATCGAGAGGCACGCCGTTGGAGAAGCGCCGTGTTCGGAACGATGCGCCGTGCGCCGGACGCCGCGGGCGTCCGCACCATCCACAGGGACCGGTCGGTGGCCGAGGCGGCGCAGCTCCTGGCCCAACCGGGAGCCGGCGCGCTCGTCGTCGTCGAGGGCGAATCCGACGAGACCGTGACGGGCCTCCTCACGCAACGCGACATCTTCCGCGCCGTGGCGACCGAGGGTCCCGAGGTCTACAACCGCAGCGTCTGGCTCATCACCGATCACGACTTTCCGGCCGTCGATATCGGGGCCTCGGCGCAGGAGCGCCTGAAAACCTTCTGCGAGCGGAGGGTCGATCACATCGCCCTGATGGAATCCTGCCGCATCAGCGCGATCCTGAGCATCTGGGATTGTGCCGGCCAGGATATCGGCCAAGGTATCGGTCAGGACGGCCAGGCGCGGGCGGCGACGAACCCGTCGCCATCATCGCATACGTGAAGGCGCACGGCCCCTCCTGCGCGCGATCATCACCCGCGCACGACGTGTCGAGGCCATGGACCGCATCCGACGGAGCGGACAGACTGCACCGGGCGTTGTGCAAAAATTGAACCGGAACCGGCCGGACGACATCTCCGAGAAAAGGCGCCCGCCATGGAAACCCCAATGAAACACCTGACCGTCGTCGAATGCCCGGTCGTCTTCCCCGGCGAGAACGAATTCGGTGCGTCGAGCGTCGACATGCTGCCGCGCCTCGGCATCGCCGGCGGCCTCGAGAGCCGCCACATCCGGGTTCTCGACGAGCGCGTCATCGCCGTCTGCATCTGGCGCAGCTCGTTCTGCGCCAAGCTGTTCTTCGACGCGGCGTGGCATGAGCGGGCGGCGGCCGTCTGGGGCGACGCCTACCAGATCCGGTTCGAGGCGATCGAGAACGCCTCCGCGGCCTGACCGGACCGCGCGATCGAAGCAGGGAGGGCCCGCGCGATGGACAAAGCCGCGCCGCCCCCCGCCGACGACCCCTCCAGCGAAGCGCCCGCGGATGCGGCGGGCGCGCCGCCCTTCCATGCCTGGGATCCGGGCCTCGAACCCGGCCTGCCGCGGGCGATGCGCCCGCTCGCGACGGTGTTCCGGCCCGAGAACGTCTCCTTAAGCTTCCCCGACATCCTCGAACTGTCCGACCTGAGCGGTCTGAACGCGACCCAACTCGCCCCCTTCCGCGCCGAGCGCCTCGTCGTCCACGAGGTGCTGATCCGGGTGATGGCGGACATCTCGGTTCCCGTGGGCGAGGTCTACGCCGATCTCGGGCTGAACTTCCGGCGGATCGTCTCGACCCTCCTGGACGAGGGCGTGGCGCACCGCCTCGACGCGGTCGCGGCGGAACTCGAGGCCGTCCGCGCCGAGGCCGACGCGGTCCTCGACCGCGAACTGTCGGCCCTCCTCGACGAGACGCCCGCGCCCGCCCCCGAGCTGGCCTCCGGCTGGACGCGCTGGCTCGCCCGCCTCGGCGCGCGCGAGCCGCCCTCCCCCCGTATCGCCCCTGGTGCCGGCGACAGCCAAGCCGGCCTCCTCGCCCGGCTCGACGCGCGCTGCGCCGCCGCCGACGAGGCGGACACCCTGGAGAGCGCCGCCCGCGAGGCCCTGCGCACCGTGTTCGGCCACGTCATCGCCCGCCAGGGCATGCTGATCCGCGACCGCGCGCTGCTGCGGCGGCTCGCCGGGATCCTCGTCACCAACCGCTGCGGCAGCGACCGGATCGGCGCGCTGATCGCGCCGTGGATCGAGGCGGTCGCCGAGGCCCAGGGCTACCATCGCCCGGCGCCGCAGGCAGAGCCGGTGGTGATGACCGTCAAGGGCGCCTCGGCCTCGGGCAAGAGCACGATCCGGCCGTACCAGCGCGGCCTCGCCGGGCGGATCGGCGCCGCGTGGCAGGACTTCGCCGTCATCACCCCCGATGTCTGGCGCAAGTTCCTGCTCGACTACGACAGCCTCGGTCCGGCCCGCCGCTACGCCGGCCCGCTGACCGGCCACGAGGTCGAGATCGTCGACGCCAAGCTCGACCGCTACATCACCCGCAAGGCCGCGAATGGCCGCCTCTCGCACCTGTTGATCGACCGCTTCCGCTTCGACAGCTTCTCGACGGAGGCCGGCAGCGACGGCGCCGGCCAGCTCCTGACCCGGTTCGGCCATCGCGTCTACCTGCAGTTCATGGTCACGCCGCCCGAGGAAACCGTGGAGCGGGCCTGGAAGCGGGGCGAAGAGTTCGGCCGCTACAAGGCGGTCGAGGATCTGCTCGCGCACAATGTCGAGGCCTTCACCGGCATGCCGCGGCTCTTCTTCAACTGGGCCCTGCGCCGGGATCGGCCGGTCTTCTACGAATTCCTCGACAACAGCGTGCCCCAGGGCGCGCGCCCGCTCACCATCGCCTTCGGCACCAACGACACGATGACCATCCTCGACGCGAAGGCGCTGCTGGCGATCGAGCGCTACCGGCGCATCGACATCCGCGCCCGCAGGGCGGCGGACGTCTATCGCGGCGTCCCCGACGCGCCGGAGGCGGAGGCGGGTTTCCTGCGGGAGGTGCTGCGGCGCCTGTCGGTCGTGCGCTTCGCGGATCGGGCGACGGGCCGGGTCTTCGCGCGCTTCGAGCGGGGTCGCCTGCTCGGCCTGGACCCGGACGGGCTCGCCGCCGCGCTCACCGATGCCGCGACGGCGCGGGCGCTGGCGGCGGCGGGTCTGCCGCAACGGACCGACGACGTGCCGTCGCTCGACGAAGGGCTTTGCCCGACCGAGACATCGACGCTCGGCGCCTGGGGTCGGGAGACCGATCAACCGGCCTCCTGAACGCCCGTCTTCTCGCAGTGCGACATCTGCTGGTAGCCGTCAGGTCGCCCCCCACAGCGGAAGTTGCGCGGTCATTCCGGGCAGACTAGCATACAGGAATCGGCCGCGTGCACGTCACGCATGCCCGTATCTGGTATTTTGTACTTCTTATTCCAAAAAGGCAGAGCTACCCCTTTCGCACCGCACCATAGCCCGCACCGTCGGAGACCATCATGCTCGCTACTTGGCTCGCCGCGCTCCTCTTCTTCGTCGCCCTGCAGGCTCTGCTCGTCGTCAAGCTCGCCGACCGTCTGACCGTTTCGGGCAGTGGTCATGACGGTCAGGCGGACCGCGGCACCGAGACCAAACAGACCGCCGACCGCTACGCCCGCGCGGCCTGACCGACGCCCGAGGGACCAAGCGGAGCGAGGCCCGCGGAGGCCGACCGGGCGAGGGTCATGCGGTCCTGTGCGGAGGAGCCGAGGCACGCCTCCGCGGGCGGCATCGTGGCGAGGAAGGCCTGCGGCTCGGCCTCGGAGATATACCCGAACGCGCCTCCACCAGATCGGCCAAGGAATTGTCCGGAGCATGGTCGGTCATCGCCGTCTCCTCCGGATCGTTTGGGTCTTCGGCATGGCGGGGCGCAGGCGATCAGGTCTCGACCGGCCCGCGATCGGACGAAGGACCCCGCCGGCTACTCCGCGGCGATGCGGTGGACGCCGCCGACGGCTCCCGAGCCCAGAATGTCCCCGATCTCGGCATCGGTGCAGCCCAGCACCTCGCGCAGGATCTCGTCGGTGTGCTCGCCGAGCAGCGGCGCGCGGGTCACCTCGGTCGGGCTCGCCGACAGCTTGATCGGGTTGCCGACGGTCAGGTAGCTGCCGCGGGTCGGGTGCTCGACCTCGACCACCGTGCCGTTCGCCCGCAGCATCGGATCCTCGGCGATCTCCTTCATCGACAGGATCGGTCCGCACGGGATCTCGTAGGCGTTGAGGATCTCCATCGCCTCGAACTTGTCGTGCTTCATCGTCCAGGCTTCGATCCGCGTGAAGATCTCGTTGAGATGCGGAAGCCGCGCCTTCGGCGTGGCGTAGGCCGGATCGGTCTTCCAGTCCGGCTCGCCGATGATGTCGCAGATCGCGCCCCAGACCGCGCCCTGCGTGATGAAGTAGATGTAGGCGTTGGGGTCCTGCTCCCAGCCCTTGCACTTGAGGATGCGGCCGGGCTGGCCGCCGCCGGAATCGTTGCCCGCCCGCGGCACCGCCTCGCCGAAGGGCACGCCCTCGCCGTACTGGCTGTACTCCATCAGCGGACCGTGGCCGAGGCGCTGCTGGTCGCGCAGCTTCACCCGGCAGAGATTGAGCACCCCGTCCTGCATGGCGCAGTCGACCCGCTGCCCCTGCCCCGTCTGGGTGCGCTGGTAGAGCGCGGTGACGATGCCGAGCGCGAGGTGCAGGCCGGTGCCGGAATCGCCGATCTGCGCGCCCGAGACCATCGGCACCCCGTCGCGCCAGCCGGTGGTGGAGGCCGCGCCGCCGACGCACTGGGCGACGTTCTCGTAGACCTTGCAATCCTGGTAGCGGCCGGGGCCGAAACCCTTGACCGAGGCCAGGATCAGACCCGGATTGGCGGCCTGGAGCCGCTCCCAGGTCAGTCCCATGCGGTCGAGCGCGCCGGGGGCGAAGTTCTCGACCATCACGTCGCACTCGGCGATCAGCCGCCAGAGGATCGCGTTGCCCTTGGGGTTCTTGGCGTCGAGCGTGATCGAGCGCTTGTTGTGGTTCAGCATCGTGAAGTAGAGGCTGTCCACGCCGGGAAGGTCCTGCAACTGCTGGCGCGTCGCGTCGCCCGTGCCCGGCCGCTCGACCTTGATCACGTCGGCGCCGAACCAAGCGAGCAGTTGCGTGCAGGTCGGCCCCGACTGAACGTGGGTGAAGTCGAGGATCCGAACGCCGTCGAGCGCCTTGCCCATCGCAGGTCTCCTCCCCAGGAGAGTGGCCTATTGTTCGCGCGCCCGTCGGCCGATGGCGTCGGCCGGAGCACATCGTCGAGAAGCCGTGCCGGCTTCGGAGCACCGCGCGCGCTCGGGCCATCCGAGGAAAGCTGCCCTGCGCCCAGCGAATGCTGACGGTCTCGACTTCAAGGTTTCTTTCTGGCATACCAGATGCCAGACGTCAACATTTGCGGGTCCCCGGGTCGTTGGCCGCACGGGCTCGTGAGGAAAATCCGGAGGCATAAGCCGGGCGCATGGGTGCGGCCGGCTTGTCTTCCCAGAGGCGAGGCGCCATGCTCGTACGGCTCGATGCCCCATCTCCGGGCCCGCATCCTCATCGGCATCAAGGTCGGTCCG
Organism: Methylorubrum podarium; assembly: GCF_040270385.1. Lineage (NCBI taxonomy): Bacteria > Pseudomonadati > Pseudomonadota > Alphaproteobacteria > Hyphomicrobiales > Methylobacteriaceae > Methylorubrum > Methylorubrum podarium. The sequence continues at coordinate 9,574 of NZ_JBELQE010000105.1, forward strand.
ACGCGATGGAAAATCTCTCGATCAAGCCGATCGTTCCGGCGACGAGCCTGCGGACCCTCGCCTACGAGGCGCTGAAATCCGCCATCACCAACATGGACATCTACGGCCAGTCCGGGGATGTCCGCTTAGATGAGCGCGGCCTGTCGCAGACGCTCGGCGTGAGCCGCACGCCGATCCGCGAGGCGCTGACGGTGCTGGAGCAGGAAGGCTTCGTGCGCAACGAGCCCCGGCGCGGCGTGTTCGTCGTCAAGAAGACGAGGCGCGAGATCGTCGGCATGATCCAGGCCTGGGCCGCGCTGGAGAGCATGGCGGCGCGTCTCGCCTGCACCGCCGCCTCGGACGACGATCTGGCCTGCCTGCGCCGCACCTTCCCCGAGTTCTTCGACGGCAAGCCCTACGAGCATCTCGACGAGTACTCGGAAGCCAATATCCGCTTCCACCAGAAGATCATCTCGCTGGGGCACAGCGAGGTGATCAAGGACCTGACCAGCAACCTGCTCATGCACGTGCGCGGCATCCGCAGCACGGCGCTCCGCGAGGGCGACCGCGCCTCGACGTCGATCGCGGAGCACGTGCAGATCATCGAGGCGCTGGAGGCCCGCGACGCGGAGCGCGCGGAACGTCTCGTGCGCGACCACGGCCTGGGATTGGCCGACCACGTCCAGCGCTACGGCGACCATCTCGACTGATATCCTCCGCGCCGCTTCTTCGACGCGACACGAGGCGGGCAGCCGTCGCGGTATTGAATCGCTTCATCTCTGACGGCTCACTCTGACGTGGCGTCTCACCCGCTCCGTCGGGTGAGCCATTTTGCGATCGATGTATTGCCTTGCTCCTGTGTATCGATTTTGATACAAGGCGCCTGTGAAACCGATAGCCTTCCTCGGCGACAGCCTCGACCGGCTGCGCGACTTTCCGGACAGTGCACGATCGGAAGCTGGTTACCAGCTCAGTGAGATTCAGAAGGGCAACGAGCCGGACGACTGGAAGCCGATGAAGGCGGTCGGTCCCGGCGTTCGAGAGATCAGGATCAGAGACGAGGCCGGGGCCTTTCGGGTCATCTATCTGGCGACGCTGCCGAACGCGGTGCTGGTCCTCCATGCCTTTCAGAAGAAGACGCGGGCCACGCCGCAACGGGATATCGATCTGGCGGCAAGCCGTTTGCGCGCCTGGAAAGGGTGATGCGATGGAAGTCCAGATGTTCGACGACGTGTTCGATGCGTTGGCCGATACCCCGGCCGAGGCCGCGAACATGAAGGCGCGGTCCGAGCTGCTCTCGGCCCTCAAGGCACGCATCCGATCGTGGGAGCTGCCGCAAGAGGCGGCCGCGAGCCGGCTCGGCATCACCCGTCCGCGCCTCAACGACCTGCTTCAGGGCAAGATGGCGAAGTTCTCGCTCGACGCGCTGGTAAACCTCGCCACGGCCGCCGGGCTGACCGTGCGGATTCAGATCGCGGACGCCGCCTGAACCGGCTCCGCTCTTCCGCACCGATCGGTCATGATTCAGCACTCGTCGCCGCCTGCGTCACTTTTATTCCTCCTCCACTTCGTTTCCTGAAGGGTTCGTTCATCGGGCGTTCCTAGAGCACCGGCGATGGTGCGGTCAGAAGCCTGGCCATTGGACTTCCCCAAGGTCCTTCACGCCGCCGACGTCGGACAACGCCCTTGAAGATCGCCGTCATCGCTCATCTCAAGTTCCCGATCGCGCAGCCCTATCTGGGCGGCCTCGAGATGCACACGCATCACTTGGCCGGCGCGCTGCGGGCGCGGGGCCACCGGGTCACGCTGTTCGCCTCCGAAGGCTCCGACCCGGCGCTGGTGCCCCATCCCGTCTGCCCGCCCACCGGCGACGCGCTGGGCGACCCGGTGGCCTGCGAACGGATCGAGCGGGCCGAACTCGCGGCCTACGAGCGCATCATGGAGGCGGTCGCCCGCGGCGGCTTCGACCTCGTGCACAACAACAGCTTGCACGATTTTCCGCTGCGCGCGAGCAACACGCTCGCCGTGCCGATGACGACGGCGCTCCACACCCCGCCCTTCGAATCGCTGGCCGACGGCGTGCGCGCGGCCAAGCCCGGCATGATCTTCGCCGCCGTCTCGCCCTCGCTGGCGCAGGAATGGCGCGACCTCGTGCCGGACGCCCGCATCATCGGCAACGGCATCGACCTCTCGACCTTCGCCTTCAGCCCCGAGGCCGACCCGGCCGACTACGTGTTCTGGAGCGGGCGGATCGTGCCGGAGAAGGGCACGCATCTGGCCATCGACGCCGCCCGCCGCGCGGGTGTGCGTCTGCGCTTTGCCGGCCCGAAGCCGAACCCGCGCTACTGGGACGAGTGGATCGCCCCGCGGCTCGGGGACGGCGTCGCCTATGCCGGCCATCTCTCCCATCGCGAGCTGGCGCGCCAGCTCGGCGGCGCCCGGGCGGCCATCGTCTCGCCGCGCTGGGAGGAGCCGTTCGGCCTCGTCGTCGCCGAGGCGCTGGCCTGCGGCACGCCGGTCGCCGCCTTCGGCCGCGGCGCGATCCCCGACATCGTCGATCGCTTCTCCGGCGCGCTCGCGCCCGCCGACGACGTGGCGGCCCTGGCCCGGGCGATCGAGCGCGCCGTCACCCTCGACCGCCGCGCCTGCCGCCGCCGGGCCGAGACGCTCTTCGACGCGCAGGTGATGACCGACGGCTACGAGGAGCTCTACCGCGAGGTGCTGGCCGGAGCTCCGGCCAACCGCTCCCGCGCCGCCGTCCTCGAGCGCCCGGCGGCCTGACGCCATGTCGCCTGACGCCATGTCGCCCGGCGCCATGCCCGCGCTGCCCGGTCCGGCCGTCGTCTGCATCCCGGCCCGCAACGAGGCCGAGCGCCTGCCGCGCCTGCTGCGGGCCCTGGCCGCGCAGGACGGGTTCTCGGCGGCCGCGCCCCTGAAGGTCGTGGTCGTCGTCAACAACTGCACCGACGGCACGGTCGAGGCGGTGCGCGCCCTCGAAGGCGCGGGCGCGCTCGATACCCTCTCCCTGCGCCTGATCGAGGCGACCTTTCCCGCGGCGGAAGCCCATGTCGGCACCGCCCGGCGCCGCGCCCTCGACGCGGGCGCCGACTGGCTGGAGAGCGAGGGGGCGCCCGCGGGCGCGCTGCTCACCACCGATGCCGATGCGCGGCTCGCCCCCGGCTGGGTCGCGGCGAACCTGCGCGCCCTGGAGCGGGCCGAGATCGTCGGCGGCCGTCTCGTGATCGACGACGAGGGCGCTGCCGATTCTTCGCTCGCCGCCTTCCACGCACGGGTCGAGCGCTACTGGTCCGGCGTGCGCGCGCTGGAGGATGCCCTCGATCCACCGCCCCACGACCCGGCCCCGCGCCACGGCGACCATACGGGGGGCAGCCTCGCGCTCCGGGCCTCGCTCTACCGCGCGGTGGGCGGCCTGCCGGCCCTGCCCCGCGGCGAGGACAACGCCCTGGTCGGCGCCGTGCAGCGGGCGGGCGGGCGCCTGCGCCACTGCCCCGACGTGTCGGTGCTCGTCTCCGCCCGAACCGCCGGGCGGGCCGAGGGCGGCATGGCGACCGAGATGCTGCGCCGCGCCCGCGTCGTGCGCGAGGGCGAGGCCTACCGCCTGCCGGTGGCGGCCCACTGGGAACGGATCATCCTGCGCCGGGCCGCCCTGCGCCGCGCCTACCGCGAGGGCGATGCGCCGGCTGCCCTGCTCGGGCTCGGGCTCGACGCGGATGACCTGGCCGCCATCGATTGCGCGGCCTGCCCCAACGACATCGCCTTCGTGGAGCGCGCCCATGCGCGCCTGGAGGCGCGGGACGGCCCGGCCGCCGAATGCGGCCTCGACGAGGCGGTCGCGGCGCTCGATGCGCGCGTCGCGGCCCTGCGGCGCGACCGGGCGGCCTGAGATCTGCTTGCCGTCGCGGCGGTCACCGCCTCGCACCGCACTGTTTCGGAGCCCGCATGACGCGTCCGGTCGGCTACTACGTCCACCATCAGGGCGCCGGGCACCTTCAGCGGGCGATCGCGCTCGCGCGGGCGCTCGACGCGCTGGGGCGGCGCTGCACGCTGATGGGCAGCTTTTCCGGCCTCGACATTGCGGGCGCGCCCGGCCCCGTCCTCGACCTGCCCGACGACCGCCTGGACCGGAGCTTCGACGGGCAGGACGGCGCCGACCAGCGCCCCGAATGCTTCCACTACGTGCCGCTGAACCATCCGGGCATCCGCGCGCGAATGGGCCGGATCGCCGCCTGGGCGGCCGAGCACGACCCGGCGCTGATCATCGTCGACGTCTCGGCGGAGGTGGCGCTGCTCGCCCGGCTGCTCTCGGTGCCGAGTCTCGTCGTGCGCCTGTCCGGCACCCGCACCGACCGGCCGCACCTGGAGGCGTTCCGGGCCGCCTCGCGCCTGCTCGCTCCCTTCCCCGAAGCGCTCGACGGCGGCGACGTGCCGGCCTGGATCCGCGAGAAGACACTCTACGGCGGCTTCCTCGGGGGAGCCCCCGTGAAGCTGGCGCCCGAGGAGGATGGGCGCATCGTCGTGGTCTTCGGCCGCGGCGGCGAGGGCGGGCGGATCGAGGCGCTGATCGCGGCCGCCGCGGCGGTGCCGGACCGCGCGTGGCACGTGCTCGGTCCGGTCACCGGCACGGGATCGCCACCGGACAACTTGAACCTGCACGGCTGGGTCACGGATGTCCGCCCGCACCTCGTCCCCGCCTCCCTCGTCGTGGGCGGGGCGGGGGACGGGCTCGTCACCGCGGTGGCGGCCCTCGGCAAGCGCTTCCTGTGCCTGCCCGAGCCGCGCGCCTACGACGAGCAGGGCGCCAAGGCGGACGCGCTGGAGCGGCTCGGCGCGGCCGTCGTGCACCGCGCGTGGCCGGAGGCGGCGGCGTGGCCTAAGCTCGTCGCCGACGGCCTCACCCTCGATCCGGGCATCGTCCGGCGCCTCGCCGAGCCCGACGCGCTCGCGCGCACGGCGGCGGCGATCGACGCCCTCTGTCGGGATGCCGGCTGACCGACGTTCGGCCGGCATCCGTTCGTCGCGATCCTGTTCGAAGGAGCAGGCCGGTCAGCGCTTCGGAGACGAACTCGGATCGCTGATGCGGCGCAGGTTCTCCGGCGGGGTCTCCGCCTCGGTGGCCTCCACCGACTCGATGCTCCCGCCGGCGATCGAGTCGCGCCGGTCGAAGCCGGAGGCCGTGCGCGCCACCTGCGCCTCCCAGCCCGGGTCCTCCTGCAGGGCCCGCTGGAGGTCGGCGGGACGGGCGACGTCGAGGGGGCTGTCCTGCCCGAAATCCTGGCCGTTGCGGTCGGCGTGGGCGTTGAAGTCGCGCAGGGAATCGTGCTCGGAAGCGGGCTTGCTGCGGCGCTCGTCCATGTCTCTTCTCCTGTGGCGGAGGGAAAAGGTCCGCTCGATGTCGGTCGGGCGCGAAGGCCTCAGTGCGAGCGGTCGGTGCGGTCGGGGGCGTTGCCCTTGCCGCTGTGGGCGTGGTGCGCGTCGCGCTCACCGCCGCCTCCGGACACGCCGGACTTCGACGCATTGGTCGGGCTGCCGGGGGTCGGCCCGTGATCGGGCTCGACGGAGGGCTTCGACCGGTCCTGATGGCTGCTGCCCGGCCCGCCGTGATGACGGTCGGTGTTGGGATGCTTCGCGGACGTGCTCATTCAGCGATCCTGCTGGTGGCCCTGATGGGTGGTGTTGACCTTCGCGTTGCCGGTTTGGCCGATCTTGTCGGGATCCTTCGTCTGCGAGGAGGCCTGTCCCTGAGCAGCGGCGGTCTCGGGCGCGCTGCCGGGGCCCTTGTCGGAGCGGTTGGCCGGCGGAACGGGTGGGGGCTTGGTGCTCATCGAGAGTCCGGGGTTCGCAAGTCGGAGACGATCCTTGAAGAACCGACCGCGCCTCGAAGAGTTCGGATCGATGGACGAAACTTTTCAGCTAAGGTTCGTGTCCTCGCACTGCGCCGCAGGAAATGGCTTAGGCATCATCGATGCGTCTTGCGCTCGCATTTGACGCGGAAATGCTTTGCCGAGAGGATGAATTTGCTTGGCCGGAGCGCTTTTTTTCGGAAGCTCTGCTCCTCCAATACGACAGTCGCTTGATCGCTTCGGTCTTTCCGCCGTCGTTGTGAGGCGGAGCCGAAGCGATGGAGAAGTCACGTCGCCCGGTCGCCGATGACGCTCCGGCTCGGCCCCGCTCAGAACGGCCGCTCCGCCGGGACCCGGGCGGCGGCGATTTCCTCGGGGCTCGGGCCGCGCAGGAGGGTGATGTCGGGCTCGCGATCCGCGCCGATCAGGCCGAGCCGGGCGAAGGCGTCGAGCCAGCCCTCCATCGGCCAGAGCCCGTGCCGGGCGCGGAAGCGGCGGGCGTTGCGGACGATGTCGGCGAAGTGCTGCAGCGGCGGGTCGCAGGAGAGGTGGTGCTGGTGGAAGGCGGGCGGCGCGCCCGCCAGCAGCACCGGCACGCCGATCTCGGCGGCGCGGAAGGCGAGATCGGTGTCCTCGGCGCCGTAGCCGTCATAGCCCTCGTCGAAACCGCCGAGCCGGTCGTAGGTCGTCGCCCGCACCGCGAAGGCGAGCGACCAGAACAGGCCGGGATTCTCGGTCTTCCTCACGCCGCTGTCCGGAAAATCCCGGGCCGGGTGGAGAAGGCCGGCCCGCAGGAGGTCGGCCTCCTGCCAGCCGTCGCGGACGGCGCCGGCGGGCAGGTAGCGGATCGGGCCGCAGACCAGGGCGTCGTGCGCCGCCGCCGCGGCGGCGAGCGCCGGAACGAGGCCCATGGAGGGAATGCAATCGACGTCGAGGAAGACGAGGATGTCGCCGGAGGCCGCCGCCCGGCCGGCGTTGCGCGCAGCGGCGAGCGGCAGGCCCGCGCTCGGGAAGGCGACCCGCCGCAGCGGGAACGGCGTCTCCGGCAGCGGCTCGGGAGCGGGCCCCATCTCGACCACGACGCATTCCGCCGGGCATCGGGCGGCGTCAGGATTGCGGGCGAGCCCCTCGATCAGGCGCGCGAGATGGGCGTCGCGCCCCTTGTTGAGCGTGACGACGCTGATGGTGCTCACGGGGATCTCGGTCCGGGCCAAACGTTACGGGCGGGACCGTCCTGCCAGCCTCAACCTGAAACGCGGATGAAGGGGATCATACGACATCCGATTGATCACCTCGGGTTTTCCCCACGCCGTCATCACGAGGCGAAGCCGAAGTGATCCAGGGCGCGACATCTCTGGAAAGGTCGTGCCCTGGATTGCCACGGCTTCGCCTCGCAATGACGAAAGGAGAGACCGAAGCAAGCAAACGGAGGGCGTATCAGTCGAGCGTGATGTACCATTCGTGCGGGCCGCAGAGCCGGTCGATCATCGCCGGCTCCAGCTGGAAACCGGACGGGTCGTCCTCGATCAGGCCCGACACCTGAGAGGCGTGGGCCTCGACCGCCCGGCGCTTGGCCGCGCGCTCGCCCTCCACGGCGAGGCGAAACCCCTCCGGGGACGGCCCGACCTCGCGCTCGGCCGGCAGGGTCCAGCCCCAGACCGGGTAGGCATAGGCGGCGAGGCCGGGGAGCCGGGCGCGGGCGAGATCGACGATGGCCGCCGACGCCGTGTGATCGCAGTGGGGATCGTGCCGCCACGTCACGAACAGGGCGCTCGCCCTGCCCTTCCGGGCGATCTCGGCGATCCGGTCCGCCGCCGCCTCGGCCTCCGCGCCCTCGCTCGGCACGCCGCCATCGGGCAGGCGCAGGAAGTGGATGTGCTCGAGGCCGAGCCCGAGTTCGGCCATCGCCGCCACGGTCTCCGCCTCGCGCAAGCTCCGCAGGCGGTCGTGCGGGTAGGCCTTGGAGTTCGGGTGCGAGCCGCAGCCGTCGCTGACGATGACGACGCGCACGGCGCGGCCCTGCTTCAGCGCCTGCGCGATCAGCCCGCCGCAGCCGAGGCTCTCGTCGTCGGGATGCGGCGCGACCACGACGAGGCCGCCCCCGTCCGGCACGAGGGTCGCGAGATCGGCGACGGGAAGGGCCTTCACGGCCTCGAGGAAAGCGTCGGCGCGCATGGCTCCTCCTGGGTTCGAGGCGCGGTCGGGCTCGAAAGCCGAACGCGCGGGAGACCGCTACCGATCCGGCCTCGCCGGAGCAACCGGCGAACGGCGCTCGTGTCGGCACGCCCTCCGTGTCACGGCTCCGGGAGCAGGGCCTCCGTCCGGCCGCGCAGGGCCTGGATGCTGCGGTAGCCGACCGAGGCCGCCACTTGCCGCGGCGCCACGCCGTCGGCCGCGAGCGCGAGCGCCCGCACGACCCTGGCGCGCGCCCGCCACTGCCCGAAGGTGAGGCCGGTCTCGCGGCGGAACCCGCGCGTCAGGGTGCGGCGGCTGAGGCCGGCGCGGTCGGCCCAGGCGTCGAGGTCGAAGCTGGTGGCGGGGGCTTCGATGAGGCCGAGGCAGATCCGGCGCAGGCGCGCGTCGCTCGGCAGGGGCAGGGTCAGCTTGGTCTCCGGCGCCCGCCGGATCTCTTCGAGCACCAGGGCCGCGAGGTGGCCGCCGCGCCCGGCCTCGTCGTAGAGCACGGGCTCCCGCGTCAGGGCGGCGATCGCGGCGGCGAGCAGGGGCGAGACCTCGATGACGCGGGCGCGGGCGGGAAAGCCGGCGATCGCCTCGACCGCGAGGTAGGCCGAGCACATTGCGACCGCGCCGTGCATCGCCACCGCGTGGGGCAGGCGCGGCGGGATCCAGAGGGCGTGGCCCTCCGGCACGACCCAGGTCCCGTCCTCGGCGGTCGCCATCATCAGTCCGGCGGTGGCGTAGAGCAGCTGCGCCCGCGGGTGGAAGTGCCGCTCCGTACGGCTGTCCGCGGCGAAGGTCTTGGGCATCACCGCGACCGCGCGGGGGATGTCCTGATAATCCTCGGCCCGGATCGAACGCATGGATCTGTTCCGCCCATTTTGGCCCGATCGCGTACACCTTCGGCCCGACGGCGTGCAACGGGTCAGATAGGGAGAGGGCAGGTTTACGGAGAGGCCGCCCGATGGACGCCGAGACCCTGTCCCGCCGCACTCTGCGCTTCGTCAACGTGGCGCACGCCCTCGACCATTTCGTGCTCCTGATCTACCCGACCGCGGTCATCGCCATCGCGGCGCAGACGGGCCTGAGCTACGGCGAGCTGATCGGGCTGGCGACCGGCGCCTTCGTCGCCTTCGGGCTGTGCTCGCTGCCGATGGGCTGGCTCGCCGACCGGTTCGGCCGGCGCAACCTCCTGGCGGTCTTCTTCTTCGGCTACGGCCTGTCCTGCCTCGGCGTGGCGAGTGCCGCGAGCCCGACCGCCTTCGCGGTCTGGCTCTGCGTGCTGGGACTCGCCTCGGCGATCTACCATCCCGTGGGCTCGACCATGCTGGTCACCCATGCCCGCCGCCTCGGCCGCGACCTCGGCGTGAACGGGGTCTGGGGCAATGCCGGCGCGGCCACCGCCTCCGGCGTCACGGCCTTGCTCGCGGCCGGCCTCGGCTGGCAGGCGGCCTTCATCGTGCCGGGCCTGTTCTGCCTCGCCGTCGGCGTCGCCTTCCTCGCGCTGGTGCCCGGCGACGGCGAGGGCGCGGGTGGCAGGACCGGGGGCGCCCCGCTGATCCCCGTGGCGCGGCCGCTTCCCCTCCTCGTCGTGTTCGCCTTCGCCATCATCGCCGGGGGCATGACCTTCAACATCACCACCATCGCCCTGCCGAAGGTGGTGGACGAGCGCGTCGGCGCGGCGCTTCCGCTCGCTCTGATCGGATCGGTGGCGACGCTCGTCTTCGCCTTCGGCGCCCTGACCCAGCTGGCGATGGGGCGACTGATCGACCGCTACAGCCTGCCGACCCTGTTCCTGGCACTCTCGATCCTGCAGCCGCTCGGCCTCGGGCTCGCGGCGGTGAGCACGGGCCTGCCGCTGCTCGTCGGCCTCGTGCTGACGATGGCGGCGCTCTACGGGCAGGTCGTCATCAACGACGCGATGGTGGCCCGCTACGTGCCGGCCGCCTACCGGGCCAGGGCCTACAGCGTGCGCTACTTCCTCGGCTTCACCGTCAGCGGCTTCGTGGTGCCGATGATCGCCGTCCTGCACGACCGCGGCGGCTTCGGGCTGGTGCTCGGGATCGCGGCCGCCTTCGGCGCCGTCATCGTCGCCGCGGCCTTCGGCTTCTTCGTGCTCACCCGCGGGCCGGCCGCGCGCCCGCTGGTTCCCGCGGAGTAGCGGGCGCCGGCTCACCCCGCGCGGGCGGCGAGATAGCGCGAAAAACCCTTGGCGCGCAGGTCGCAGGCCGGGCAGGTGCCGCAGCCGTAGCCCCAATCGTGGCGCTGCCCCCGCTCGCCGAGATAGCAGGTGTGGCTCTCCTCGACGACGAGATCCACCAGCGCCCGCTCGCCCAGGCTCTCCGCGAGGGCCCAGGTCTGCGCCTTGTCGATCCACATCAGGGGCGTGTGCAGCACGAAGCGGCGCTCCATCCCGAGATTGAGCGCGACCTGCAGCGCCTTGATCGTGTCGTCGCGGCAATCGGGATAGCCCGAATAGTCGGTCTCGCACATGCCGCCGACGATGTGGCGCAGGCCCCGGCGATAGGCGAGCGCGGCGGCGAAGGTGAGGAAGGCGAGGTTGCGGCCGGGCACGAAGGTGTTGGGCAGGCCGTCCCGGGCCAGGGCGATCGCGCTGTCGCGGGTCAGCGCCGTGTCCGAGATCTCGCCGAGCGCGGCGAGGGAGAGCGTGTGGTCGGGTCCGAGCCGGCGCTCCCAGGCCGGGTCGAGGGCGCTCATGCCCTGCCGCAGCGCCGCGCGCCGGTCGAGCTCGACCCGGTGGCGCTGGCCGTAATCGAAGCCGAGCGTCTCCACCTGCGTGAACCGGTCGAGCGCCCAGGCGAGGCAGGTCGCCGAATCCTGACCGCCGGAGAACAGCACCAGGGCGCCGTCCCCCCGCGCCGCCTCCGAAGCGTCCGCGGCCTCCGGCATGACCGTCAATCGCCCTCGTACTCGGCCCAGGAATAGGGCGTCTCGAAGATCCGCACGCTGGCAAGCCCCGGAATCGCCGGCTTGGCGCGATGCCAGATCCAGGCCGCGATGTGCTCGGCGGTCGGATTCTCCAGCCCCTCGATCTCGTTGAGGCAGTGGTGGTCGAGCCGCTCCAGGAGCGGCGCGAAGGCGCTCTCGATGTCGTAGAAATCCACCACCCAGCCGCTCGTCGGATCGACCGCGCCCGCGACCGTCAGCTCCACGCGGTAGGAATGCCCGTGCATGCGGTGGCAGCGGTGGGTCTCGGGCACGTTCGGCAGGCGGTGGGCCGCCTCGAAGGTGAAGGCCTGGGTGATCTTCATCGCGTGATCTTCACGGGGTCTCGAACGGTCCCGCCGCGGGGAGACGGCGGGTTGACGGCGGCCGTCGGGCGCACCGAGATCGTGGATATGTCATCGCCTCCGACGAAATGCACCCTTTATCCGGTCTTCGCGGCCGCGAGCCCGCGCGCGGTGATCTACCGGCGCGGTCCCTCGAACCAGACCTGCCTCATCGCCTGGGACCGCTCGGACGATACCTTCGCGGTCGGGCAGTGGTTCAAGGGCAGCGTGAAGCCGTCCTGGGGCGGGCTGTCGCCGGACGGCGAATGGCTCGTGAGCTTTCTCGGGAAATACAGGGGCCCGTTCGCCACCTGGACGGTGCTGTCGCGGCCGCCCTACCTCACGGCCGCGGCGCTCTGGCCCAAGGGCGACACCTGGGCCGGCGGCGGATTCTTCCTCTCGAACGACACGCTCGTGCTGACGCACGGCGAGGGACCCTACGACACCGCCCCCGGATCCGCCCCGCCGCCCGGCCTCACGGTGCTGCCCTTCACGCGCGCCACGGCGCCGGGGCTGACGGCGCGGGCTCGGACGGCCCCGGCGGCGAACCGCTGGCATCCCGATCCCGAAGCGCCGGGCAGTTGGATCCTGGCCGGGCCGCAGGGCCATGCCCGCATCCGGTCGATCAGCGAATTCACGGCCGACCCGCTCCGGTCGCTGCCCGAGAGCGTGCGCCACAGCCTGTGCGTCGAGGGCGGCCCGCCCGTGCCGCTGCCGGTCTCCGGCTGGGCGGCCTTCGACGGCAACGGCGACCTGCTGTTCTCGCAGGGCGGCAAGCTGTTCCGGCTGGGCGCGGACCGTCTCGGCGGGATCGCCTCGACCGAGACGCTCCTCGACCGCGCCCGCTGTCTCGCCGACTTTTCCGACCTGCGCTTCCGGCCGCTCGCCGCCCCCTACGCCGCGCCGCGGGTCGAGACGGAGGCCGGCTTCACCCCCGCCCTCGACCGGGTGAGCCGCGAGGACCGGCAGCGGCGGCGGCAGATGCGCAAGGCGAGCGAGCGCACGGACCGGGCCCCGTGACGGCCCCCGGGCTCAGCGGGTGCGGACGGGGCGCAGCGGTCCGAGAAAGCCGCTCCATTCCATCCCCATCCCGCGGGCGCGCTGCGCGATCACGCCGAGGCCGCCCATCAGCGTGGCGATCGGCGAGCCTCGCATCTCGGGGCTGTCGAGGGCATGCCCGATCTGGCGCCCCTCCCACCACAGCTCCGCGAAGAGGGCGGCGAGAAGCCCGAGCAGCCCCCAGGTCGTCAGGTCCCAGCCGAGAAAGTAGACGCCGTAGGGCGGGGACAGCGCGGTCCCGAGATGCGACAGGCCGATCACCGCCGCGATGCCGAGAACCAGGATCAGGGGCAGCCGGATCAGCAGGCGCCGGTAGAACCTCAGGGCAAGGTTGAGATCCTCGACGGAGGAATCATCAAGGCTGAGCGTCATCACAACCATCCTTCGGCGCGTCCGCCGCGCCCGCTACGGGATCCCGATGATCTTGTGCGTCTGGAGCGAGAGCCGCCAGCGGGCATCCGACCGGCAATAGGCCGCCGCCGCCGCGGTGTTGGCGGCGGCCTGCGGTCCGTCCATGGGCTGGAGGAAGCGGTGGCGGAAGGGCAGGTCCGCGAAGCGCTCCGGCGGCGCCTCGGCCTGCGGGTAGACGAGCTTCAGCTCGTCGCCGGAGGTCTGGACCAGGCCGTTGCCGGCCTTCGGGCTCACGCAGATCCAGTCGATGCCGGGCGGCGCGGGCAGCGTCCCGTTGGTCTCCACCGCGACCTCGAAGCCACGGGCATGGACGGCGGCGATCAAGGCCGGGTCGAGCTGGAGCAGCGGCTCGCCGCCGGTGAACACGACGTAGCGGTTGGCTCCGCCCCCGGCCCAGGTCGCGGCGATGGCCTCGGCCAGCGCCTCGGCCGACGCGAAGCGACCGCCGCCCTCCCCGTCCAGGCCGACGAAATCGGTGTCGCAGAACCGGCAGGCGGCGCCGGCCCGGTCCTCCTCGCGGCCGGACCAGAGATTGCAGCCGGCGAATCGGCAGAACACCGCCGCGCGCCCGGCCTGGGCCCCCTCCCCCTGAAGCGTGTGGAACAGTTCCTTGACCGCGTAGGACATCGCTGCGTTCTTCTGCCAGGGCTTGCCCATACCCCCGCGAGGCTCGGAAGACCAAGCGGTGTACGATTTCCGGGAACGCAACCCCGATCGGCAGCTTAACCGTGGGCAAAACGCCGTGGTCTGCCATGCTCTCGCCACGGAGGGCACGTTGATGAACGGGTCTCCTCGATCCGACGCGTTCCGGACGCCTCCTCGCGAACGTCCGGGGCCGGCAACGGAATTCCTGCTCCGCGGCGTCCCGCGCCCTCACACCCTTTCGAGATTGGCCCGATGGTGAACCGTGTTTGGGGACGGCTGATCGGCTCGCTCGCGGCGCTCGGCCTGATGGCCGGGGCGGCCTCGGCGGTGACGGCGCCGATCCTCGTCGCCGATGCCGAAACCGGCAAGGTGATCTACAGCCAGGGCGCGACCGACCCCTGGTATCCGGCCTCCGTCACCAAGCTGATGACGACCTACGTCGCCCTCGACATGGTGCGCCAGGGCAAGGTCTCCCTCGACACGCTGCTGACGATCTCGGCCGCAGCCGCCGCCGAGCCGCCCTCGAAGATGGGCTTCAAGCCGGGCACGCAGATCACCCTCGACAACGCCCTCAAGATCATCATGGTCAAGTCGGCCAACGACGTGTCCTGGGCGATCGGCGAGGGGCTCGCCGGCTCCGTCGAGGGCTTCGCCGACATGATGAACGAGACCGCGCACCGGATCGGCATGCGCGAGAGCCGCTGGTACAACCCGAACGGCCTGCCCGAGCCGCGGCAATGGACGAGCGCCCGCGACATGGCGATCCTCGCCCGCGCGCTGATGCGCGACTTCCCCAACCAGCAGGGCCTGTTCTCGATCTCGGCGATCCAGTTCGGCCGGGCGGTGATGGCCAACCATAACGGCCTGCTCGGGCGCTATCCCGGGGCCGACGGGATGAAGACCGGCTTCATCTGCTCGGGCGGCTTCAACGTGGTGGCGACCGCGACCCGCGGGGGCCGGCGCATCATCGCGGTGGTGATGGGCCAGCCGAGCGCCCGCGAGCGCGACATCAAGGCCGCCGACCTGTTCGACTACGGCTTCGCCCAGTCGGCGGGCTGGACCGCGCCGACGCTCGAATCGCTGCCGCCCTCCGGCATCGCCACCCCGCCGGACATGCGGCCCTACATCTGCGACAAGCGCAAGCCGATGCCGGTGGACGAGGGTCCCGGTGCCCTGACCGCGAGCGGCCCCGGCGCCGACAGCGCGACGACCCGGCTCCTCGGCTCGGCCACGCCCGACGCCTCGAACCTCGCCTTCGCCGCGCTCAGCAACGCCAATGTCCGCGGCCGCACCCTGCCGCCGCGGGCGCCGCTGCAGCCGGTCGCGGTCTGGATCGGCAGCAGCCCGACGGAAGGCGCGATGGCGCTCGCCCGCGAGGAGCAGGAGGCGCAGGCCGCCAAGCAGGCGGCCCGGCAGGCCGCCCTCGAGACCGCCCAGCGCAAGCGCGCCGAGGCCAAGGCCGCCAAGGACGCGGCCCGGGAGGCCGCCAAGCAGGCCGCCTCGGAGAAGGCCGCCAAGGCCCGCGCCGCCGCGGTGACGGCGCCCAAGCCCGCCACGAAGACCGCCGGCAAGGACAAGGGGATGCCGGCCGCGACCAGCGCCTACACCGCGGTCGACTCCGAGCCGAAGGCCGCCAGGCCCGCGGCGAAGGCGGCGCACAAGCCGGCGGCGAAGAAGCCCGAGGCCAAGTCTGACGCGAAGCCGGACGCCAAGCCCGCCGCGAAGAAGGCGGACAAGAAGGCGAAGAACGGCGAGTCGTAAGGGGTTTTCGCGGGCGGCCGGCACCGTCATATCGGTGCCGAGCCACAGACTGCGATCCCACGATGTCCCACCCCGAACAACCCGTCCGCCCCGAGCCGATCCCCCTCACCGTGCTCACGGGCTTCCTCGGCGCGGGCAAGACCACGCTGCTGAACCGCCTGCTCGGCGATCCGGCGCTCGCCGACACGGTGGTGATCGTCAATGAGTTCGGCGAGGTCGGGCTCGACCACCTGCTGATCGAGACGGTCGACGAGGGGATGATCCTGCTCGGGGCCGGATGCCTGTGCTGCACCGTGCGCGGCGACCTGATCTCGACCCTCGAAGACCTGCTGCGCCGCCGCGACAACGGCCGCATCAACCCGTTCCGCCGGGTGGTGATCGAGACCACGGGGCTGGCCGACCCGGCACCGATCCTCCACGCGCTGATCTATCACCCCTACCTGGCGATCCGCTTCCAGCTGCAGGGGGTGGTGACCGTGATCGACGCGGTCAACGGCGCCGGCACCCTCGACGCGCATCCCGAGGCCCTGCGGCAGGCGGCGGTGGCCGACCATCTCGTCGTGACCAAGGCCGACCTCCCCGGCGCCGGGGCGGAGGCGCTCACCCGGCGGCTCGCCGCGCTCAATCCCGGCGCGCGGATCCACGGACCCGACGTGCCGGCGGAGCACCTGCTCGGCGGCTTGTTCGGCCTCGACGGCAAGGGGGCGAGCAAGGGCGAGGACGTGCGGGCGTGGCTCGGCGCCGAGGGGCACGATCACGACCACGGTCATCACCATGGCCACGCCCACCATCACGACGTGAACCGGCACGACGCGGCGATCCGCGCCTTCCACCTGACCAGCGACGCGCCGGTCCCGCGCCCGGCCTTCGAGATGTTTCTCGACCTCCTGCGCTCGGCGCACGGGCCGAAGCTGCTGCGCCTCAAGGGTCTC
Organism: Methylorubrum podarium; assembly: GCF_040270385.1. Lineage (NCBI taxonomy): Bacteria > Pseudomonadati > Pseudomonadota > Alphaproteobacteria > Hyphomicrobiales > Methylobacteriaceae > Methylorubrum > Methylorubrum podarium. The sequence goes on from NZ_JBELQE010000105.1 coordinate 25,690, forward strand.
GTGGCGCTCGCCGACGATCCCGAGCGCCCGGTCGTGGTGCACGGCGTGCAGCACGTCGTCCACGCGCCGGTGACGCTGCCGGCCTGGCCCGACGCGGATCGCCGCTCGCGGCTGGTGCTGATCGTGCGCGACCTCGACCCGGCCTTCGTCCGCCGGATCTGGGACGCCTTCCTGGGCAAGCCGGCCGTGGACACGCCGGATCGGGCGGCGCTGACCGACAATCCGCTGGCGATTCCGGGCGGGTAGGCCCCTACTCGTCCTCGCCGAACCGGTCGGCGAGCAGGGCCTCGATCGCGTCGAGGGCGGCGCCCGCGTCGTCGCCCACGGCGACCACGGCGATGGTGGTGCCCTTGGCCGCACCGAGGGTCAGCAGGCCCATGATCGAGCGCCCGCCGACGGTCTCGCCGCCGCGGGTCACCGTGACGGCGGCGGCGAAGCGCTCCACCGTCTGCACGAACTTGGCCGAGGCGCGGGCGTGCAGGCCGCGGCGGTTGATGATCGGCAAGACCCGGACGAGGCCGCCCTCGGGCACCTCCGGCTGCGGCTCGACCTCGCCGTCCACGCTCTCTCCCATCGGCCCTGGCACTCCCTCCCCGCTCGTCCGGTACGGACCGACGGCGCGTCGATGCGCGCCGTCCGGATGCGGGACGACGTGGTTAAGCCGGGAGCGGGGCGAAGAAAAGGCGGTGCGGGCGGGCGACCGGGCTACTTACCCGCAAGAACCCGCGAGGCGACGTTGATGTACTTGCGGCCCGCCTCCTGCGCGTGGAGGACCGCGTCGCCGAGGCTCTCGGCCTCGCGCACGCTGGCGAGCTTGATCAGCATCGGCAAATTGATTCCGGCGACCACCTCGACCTGGCCGCCGTTCATACACGACAGGGCGAGGTTCGACGGCGTGCCGCCGAACATGTCGGTGAGCACCACGACGCCCTGACCGGAGTTGACCCGACCGACCGCGGACATGATGTCGCCGCGGCGCAGTTCCATGTCGTCCTCCGGGCCGATCGTGATCGTCTCGACCTGCTTCTGAGGGCCGACGACATGCTCCAGAGCGGCCTTGAACTCGGTCGCCAACAGCCCGTGGGTGACGAGCACCATTCCAATCATCGAAGCGTGTTCCAACGCCCTGTGAGCGGAGACGCCATCTTGTGCAGCGCAAGGTGAAGCGCAAGCGGGTCGCGTCGCTTTTGACCAACGCAACGTCGCTACCATGACACGGTGGTGGCAGCCGCGCTACACATCGCGGGCGCCGCCGGGCACGAGAGCGGCCGGGTGCGTCCGCATTGCCACGCCGGCCTGCAACGCCTCGCGAATCAGGTATTCGCGCGGATGACGCGGTTCAAGGGCGAGGCGCGGGACTGCGACGCCGAGGAGCAGGGCCGACGCGGCGCTGTCGGGCAGGCGTTCGGGAAAGCGCTCGGCCTCGGGGACGAGATCGACCACGAGCCGCAGCACGGCGGCCGGCGCGTGGGTCGCGAGACGGCGGATGCCGAGGCCGCGGATCTCGATCAGCCCGGCGAGCGCCGGGTGCGGCCGGGCGACGAGGCGGCCGTAATGCGCCTCCAGCCGGACGCGGTCGTCGCCGACGAGGCGGGCGTGGCGCCCCTCCAGGAAGAAGCGGTCGAGCAGCGCGAGGCAGAGCGCGGACTTGCCCGATCCGGACGGGCCCCGGATCAGGACGCCGGCCTCGTCGAGGAGCACGCAGCTCGCGTGAACGGTCTCCTGCGCCGCCGCCTGCGTCGGCTCGCCCTCGGGAGCCGCCTCCCCGCTCATGCGGCGAGGTCGTCGTCGCCGTAGCGGTCGGCCCGGGGGGCCACGGGCAGGCGGACGATGAAGCGGGCGCCGCGCACCGTCGGATGCCCCTCCTCGTCGGCCGGGCCGGGGCGGTTCTCGGCGCGGATCGTGCCGCGATGGGCCTGGATGATCTGGCGGGAGATCGACAGGCCCAAGCCCGAATTCTGGCCAAAGCCCTGTTCCGGCCGGTCGGTGTAGAAGCGCTCGAAGATCCGCTCCAGGGCGTGCTCGGGAATGCCGGGCCCCTCGTCCTCGACCACGAACTCGACCTCGTTCTTGAGGCGGCGCAGCGCCACCCGCACCTTGGCGCCGGGCGGCGAGAACGAGCGGGCGTTGTCGAGCAGGTTGTTGACGACCTGCCCCAGCCGGCTGTCGTGGCCGATGATGCGGAACGGGTCCTCGATCTCGGCGCCGGGGCGCTCGACGTCGAACTGGATCAGCGCCGCGTTCCCGCGCCGCCGCTCGTTGGCGACCGAGGTCACGGTGGTCAGGAGCTTGCCGAGATCGACCCGGCGCGCCTCGGCGCGGGCGAGCTCCGCGTCGAGGCGCGAGGCGTCGGAGATGTCCGAGATCAGCCGGTCGAGGCGCTTCACGTCGTGCTGGATGATCTGCATCAGCCGGCCGCGCGACTCGTCGGTCTTGGCGAGCGGGAGCGTCTCGACGGCGCTGCGCAGGGATGTCAGCGGGTTCTTCAATTCGTGGCTGACATCCGCGGCGAAACTCTCGATGGCGTCGAGGCGGCGGTAGAGCGCCTGGGTCATGTCCCGCAGCGCGCCGGAGAGGTGGCCGATCTCGTCGGTGCGGTTGGTGAAGTCGGGGATCTCCTGGCGCGACTTGATGCCCCGGCGCACCCGCTCGGCGGCATCCGCCAGGCGGCGCACCGGTCCGGCGATGGCGCCCGCGAGCAGGATCGACAGCACCAGCATCACGGCGGCGGCGACGAGGAACACCTGGAGCAGGCCGAAGCGCTCGGAGGCGATCACCCGGTCGATGTCGCCCCCTTGGGTCGAGACCATCAGCACGCCGCGCACCGAGCCCGCCCGCTGGATCGGCACCGCCACCGAGACGATGGTCTCGCCGCGCTCGTTGCGCCGGGAGATGGTGCCGCGCGAGCCCTTCAGCGCCGCCTGGACCTCGCGGAAGGCGCGCCCGTCCTGCGGCCCCGCCTCCTCCTGGGCCGAGCGCTCGCTGACGACGAGGCCGAGGACGCGGGTGCCGATGAAGTCCCAGATCCGCTCCAGCACGTTGGGCTTGGGCGGCTTCACCGCGGTGTCGCTGCGGGCGATGTCGCCGCGGGCGTAGAGCGAGCGGGTGTCGAACAGCAGGCTCCCCTCGCGGTCGTAGACCCGGGCGCGGTTGCCGGTCGGCGTCACGAGGCGGCGCAGCAGGGGCGCGACCTTCTCGGGGTTGAGGGAGAAGGCGAGCGAGGCGGGGTCGTCCTCCAGGTCGCGGCCCTCGCCGGCTTGCTGCTGCAGCAGCTTGTCCGGATCGACCCGGATCGCGTCGGTGTCGACGGAGGCCTGGGCGGCGATGGCGCCGGCGATGATGTCGCCCTGGATCAGCAGGCTCTGCACGCGGGCCTGGATCAGCCCCTGGCGGAACTGGTTCAGGTAGAGGAAGCCGAACAGCAGGACGATCAGCCCGACGAGGTTGAGCACCACGATGCGGCGCGTCAGGCTCGACGAGGCGCGCTGGCCGACCGCGTTCCAGAGGTCGCGCGGCCAGGTCAGCGGCGGGCGGGTGAGGGAGCCGACGAGCCGCGCGAGGACGCCGCGGCGGGCGTGAGCCTCATCGGAATCGGGCTGGCGGGACAGGGGGGCGAGCATCGACGGACGGGACCGCGGGAAAATCGCCTCAGCCCTCCTTGAAGCGGTAGCCGACGCCGTAGAGCGTCTCGATCATGTCGAAGCTCTGGTCCGTCACCTTGAACTTCTTGCGCAGCCGCTTGATGTGGCTGTCGATGGTGCGGTCGTCGACGTAGACCTGATCGTCGTAGGCCGCGTCCATCAGGGCGTTGCGGCTCTTCACGACGCCGGGGCGCTGGGCCAGCGCCTGGAGGATCAGGAACTCGGTGACGGTGAGCGTCACCGGCTCGCCCTTCCAGGTGCAGGTGTGGCGCTCGGGATCCATCATCAGCTGGCCGCGCTCCAGCGAGCGGGCGGCGGCGTCGGCCTCGCGGGCGGCGGCGCCGGGCGAGGCGTCCTTCGGCGCGAAGCGGCGCAGCACCGCCTTGACCCGCTCGACCAGCAGGCGCTGCGAGAACGGCTTATGGATGAAGTCGTCCGCGCCCATCTTGAGGCCGAACAATTCGTCGATCTCCTCGTCCTTCGAGGTGAGGAAGATCACCGGAAGGTCCGATTTCTGCCGCAAGCGCCTGAGAAGCTCCATGCCATCCATGCGCGGCATCTTGATGTCGAAGATGGCGAGATCCGGCGGCGAGTGGCGCAACCCGTCCAGCGCCGAGGCGCCGTCGGTATAGGTCTGGATGCGGTAGCCCTCGGTCTCCAGCGCGATCGAGACGGAGGTCAGGATGTTGCGGTCGTCGTCGACGAGGGCGATCGTGGGCATGCAGTTTCCCTGACTTGACGGCGCGCGCGCCGCCCCTGGCGCGTCCTTATACGGGCCCGCGGCGGGTGTGCACGGCGCCCGCAAACCGGGGGCCGCGATCCGTAGCGGTGGGTCTCGTCCTTTACGACCATCGTTCGAAAAAAGCGAGCGGCCATCTAAGCTTGGCCTTATCGGCAGGCTCGGCGGAGGGCCCCCCGGGGGGAGGAAACAGGGCGGACAACGCGCCGCGCCCTTCCCGTCCGCCGGCTCTTCTGCCCCGGCCCCGCACCGCGCTATGCTCGTTCCCGCAATTCGGGAGAACAGTTTCCATGGCCAACGAGGCGATGCCGTCCGCAGGGGAACGGCGCGGACCGGCCGAACCGCTGCCCGCATCGGAGGCGCCGTTCGACGCGATCGGGCTCGCGCGGCACCTGCTGCGCAGCGTGCGCTCGGGCGCGCTCGCCACGATCGACGCCGCCGACGGCACCCCCTTCGCCTCCCTCGTCACGATCGCCACCGACGGCGACGGCACGCCGCTGATGCTGCTCTCGCGGCTCTCGGCGCACACGCGCAACCTCGACAAGGACCCGCGCGCCTCGCTGCTGTTCTCGGTGGGCGGCAAGGGCGATCCGCTCGCCCATCCGCGCCTGACGGTGACGGGCCGCGCCGCGCGCTCCGACGCGCCGCGGGTCCGCGAGCGCTTCCTGGCCCGCCACCCGAAGGCGAAGCTCTACGCCGACTTCCCCGATTTCGGCTTCTTCACCCTCGCGCCGAGCGCGGGTCATCTCAACGGGGGCTTCGCCAAGGCGGCGACCCTGACGCCGCAGGAACTGCTGCTCGACATGGCCGGCGCCGAGGCGGTGATGGCGGGCGAGCGCGGCGCCGTCGAGCACATGAACGCCGACCACGCCGACGCGCTCGCCCTCTACTCGGCGAGCGTCGGCGAGGCGGGCACCGGCTGGCGTCTCACCGGGCTCGACCCGGAGGGGCTCGACCTGATGGCCGGCGAGCGCACGGCGCGGGTGCCCTATCCCGAGCCGGTGCGCGACATGGGGAGCCTGCGCAAGACCCTGGTGGCGATGGCCGCCGCGGCACGGGCCGGGGAGGCGCCGCAACCGGAGGCCTGAGCGGTCGAGGAGCACCGCTCGCGACGGGACCGCACAACCCGCGGCGCTCCCCCGCCTTGGCGCGCGTGCCCGCCGCTGCTATTCCCGCCCCGGCCAATCCCGACAGACCTGCCGTGCGCCGCGCCAGCCCGCAACGGGTTCGCCGTGCCGGAGACCCTGATGACCACCCGCACCATCGACAACATCCGCAACTTCTCCATCGTCGCGCATATCGACCACGGCAAGTCGACGCTCGCCGACCGGCTGATCCAGCAGACCGGCACCGTGGCCCTGCGCGACATGAGCGAGCAGATGCTCGACTCGATGGATATCGAGCGCGAGCGCGGCATCACCATCAAGGCCAACACCGTCCGCCTCGAATACAAGGCCGAGGACGGGCAGGACTACGTCCTCAACCTGATGGACACGCCCGGCCACGTCGACTTCGCCTACGAGGTCTCGCGCTCGCTCGCGGCCTGCGAGGGCTCGCTCCTGGTCGTCGATGCCAGCCAGGGCGTCGAGGCGCAGACGCTCGCCAACGTCTACCAGGCGCTCGACGCCAACCACGAGATCGTGCCCGTCCTCAACAAGGTCGATCTCCCGGCCGCCGAGCCCGATCGGGTGAAGGAGCAGATCGAGGAGGTGATCGGCCTCGACGCCTCGGAGGCCGTGCCGATCTCGGCCAAGACCGGCCTCAACATCGAGGCGGTGCTGGAGGCCATCGTCAAGCGCCTGCCCCCGCCCAAGGGCGACCGCGAGGCGCCGCTGAAGGCGCTGCTGGTCGATTCCTGGTACGACGTCTATCTCGGCGTCGTCGTGCTCGTGCGCATCGTTGACGGCGTGCTGAAAAAAGGCATGACCATCCGCATGATGGGGGCGGATGCCGCCTACGGCGTCGACCGCATCGGCGTGTTCCGCCCGAAGATGGCCGATATCGGCGAACTCGGACCCGGTGAGGTCGGCTTCTTCACCGGCTCGATCAAGGAGGTGGCCGACACCCGCGTCGGCGACACCATCACCGAGGACAAGCGCCAGACCACGCAGATGCTGCCGGGCTTCAAGGAGGTCCAGGCGGTGGTGTTCTGCGGCCTCTTCCCCGTGGACGCCGCCGACTTCGAGAACCTGCGCGGCGCCATGGGCAAGCTGCGCCTCAACGATGCGAGCTTCTCCTACGAGATGGAGACCTCGGCCGCGCTGGGCTTCGGCTTCCGCTGCGGATTCCTCGGCCTGCTCCACCTCGAGATCATCCAGGAGCGCCTGGAGCGCGAGTTCAACCTCGACCTGATCTCGACCGCGCCGTCGGTCGTCTACCGCCTGATGATGCGCGACGGCGAGCTCAAGGAACTGCACAACCCGGCCGACATGCCGGACCCGATGAAGATCGAGACCGTCGAGGAGCCGTGGATCCGCGCCACGATCCTCACCCCCGACGAGTATCTCGGCGGCGTCTTGAAGCTGTGTCAGGACCGGCGCGGCATCCAGATCGACCTCAACTACGTCGGCAAGCGGGCCATGGTCGTCTACGACCTGCCGCTCAACGAGGTGGTGTTCGATTTCTACGACCGGCTGAAATCGATCTCGAAGGGCTACGCCTCGTTCGACTACCACGTCTCCGACTACCGCGAGGGCGACCTCGTGAAGATGTCGATCCTCGTCAACGCCGAGCCGGTCGACGCCCTGTCGATGCTCGTCCACCGCTCGCGCGCCGAGAGCCGCGGCCGGGCGATGTGCGAGAAGCTGAAAGATCTGATCCCGCGCCACCTGTTCCAGATCCCGGTCCAGGCGGCGATCGGCGGCAAGATCATCGCCCGCGAGACCATCCGGGCGCTGTCCAAGGACGTGACCGCCAAGTGCTACGGCGGCGACATCTCGCGCAAGCGCAAGCTTCTGGACAAGCAGAAGGAAGGCAAGAAGCGCATGCGCCAGTTCGGCCGCGTGGAAATTCCGCAGGAGGCCTTTATTGCGGCGCTGAAGATGGACGATTGACGGAACCGCCGCATCGTCATCGCGCGTGTCAGCGAAACGATCCGGCGGCGCGCCCTATCCTGATAAAGGCGGAGGCTCGGATCGCTTCGGCCCCGCCGCGCGATGACGGCGAAGAAGTCGCACGAGCAACAACCGTAAAAAATCCCGTCCGAGGCATCAAATCGGCCCCCTGATTTCATTTGTAAGAAACGAGTCTCGTCATACCCCGGTCAAGCCGCCACGGTAACGGCATAATTCGGGAGCTTCGGTTGCGCGCAAGCGACACGCCGAATCAACCGGCGCGCGGCGCGCCCGTCGTAGAATCGAGGCGCTGGGTCGAATCGGGATCGGACAACGATGGGCGGGGCGCACGAAGAGAACCTCACGCCGCGGCCGATGCAGCTGCGCACGCAGCTCCTCGTCGCCGTCGTGCTCTGCGCGGGCGCGGGTGCCGCCCTGTGGTACGGCCGGCCGAAGGAGGTCGATGCCGCGGTGCCGACGCCAGCCGCCGTCACCGCCGCGGCGCCGGGTGCGGGACGCTTCGTGCTCACCGACAGCCAGCTCGCCACCGTCACCACCGTCCCGGTGCAGCAGCGCCTGTTCTACGAGGACATCGCCACCGAGGGGAAGATCAGCGTCGACGAGTACCGGGCCACCCCCGTCTTCTCGCCCTATGCCGGCCGGGTCATCACCATCTTCGCCCGCTCCGGCGAGCAGGTGAAGCAGGGTGACAAGCTGTTCTCGCTCCAGGCCAACGAGATGGTCCAGGCGCAGAACGACTTCCTCGCCGCGCTCAACGTGCTCAACAAGGCGCGCTCGCAGCTCGCCTACGCCACCAACACCGAGAAGCGCCTGCACGACCTATACGATTCCCGCGTCACCACGCTGAAGGAATTGCAGACGGCGCAGAACGACCTCGCCACCGCGCAGAACGACGCCAAGACGGCGGAGGTCGGGCTCGAGGCGGTGCGCAACCGCCTGCGCATCCTCGGGCTCGCCGACGACGACATGAAGGCGCTCCAGACCAAGGGCGCGATCAATCCCGAGACGACGATCTACGCGCCGCTGTCGGGCACCGTGATCCAGCGCAAGATCGGTCCGGGCCAGTACATCAACACCGGCGGCGGCGACCCCTCCTACGTCATCGGCGACCTCGCCCGGGTCTGGATCGTGGCGCAGCTGCGCGAGACCGACGCGGCCAAGGTCGATATCGGCGAGCGCATCCGCTTCCGGACCCTCGCCTACCCGAACCAGAACTTCGAGAGCCGGGTGAACTTCATCGGCGCCTCGGTCGATCCGGCGAGCCGCCGCATCGTCGTGCGGGCCGAGGTCGACAACCCCAAGGGTCTCCTGAAGCCCGAGATGTATGCCAGCGTCCACATCATCAACGAGCGCGAGACCGTCTCCCGCGCCGTGCCGCGGCAGGCGGTGATCTTCGAGGGCGACAAGGCGCGGGTCTGGGTGCTCGGTGCCGGCAACACCGTCGAGAGCCGCCCAGTCAGGACCGGCCTCATCGACGGCAACGACATCGAGGTCACGGAAGGCCTCTCGGTCGGCGAGCGCGTGATCTCGAAGGGCGCCCTGTTCATCGACGGCATGACCGAGCAGCCGGGCTGACGGGCCCGGTCGACGTTTCCCGCGAAAAGACGCATTCCGAGCCGGGGCCGCCCCCGGCCGCGCCGTAACGGCGCGAGGCTGGAACCGACCCCATGAACGGCATCGTCGCGCTCGCGCTCCGGCAACGGCCCCTCGTCATCCTCGCCTTCGTGCTGTTCGTGGTGGGCGGACTGGCCGCCTTCCAGAACCTCAACATCGAGGCCTATCCCGACCCGACGCCGCCAATGGTCGACGTCGTGACCCAGACCGACGGCCTCTCGGCCGAGGAGATCGAGCGCTACGTCACGATCCCGATCGAGCGCATCACCTCGGGGATGCCGAACCTGCGCCAGGTGCGCACGATCTCGCTCTACGGCCTGTCCGACGTGAAGCTGCAATTCGGCTTCGAGTTCGACTATCTCCAGGCCGAGCAGCAGGTCCTGAACCGGCTGCAGCAGCTCGATCCGCTGCCGGCGGGGGCCAAGCCCACCATCTCGCCGATCAGCCCGATCGGCGAGATCTTCCGCTACAAGCTCACCGCGCCGCCCGGCTACAGCGTGCTCGACCTGCGCACGCTCCAGGAATGGGTGCTGAAGAAGCGCTTCCGCGCGGTGCCCGGCGTGATCGACGCCATCGGCTGGGGCGGCAAGACCAAGACCATCGAGCTGTCGGTCGATCTCGACCGGCTGATGGCCTACGGCCTGACCCTGTCGAACGTGGTCAAGACCCTCAACGACAGCAACCTCAACGTCGGCGGCAACCGCGTTGCCATCGGCGGCCAGTCGGCGGTGGTGCGCGCCGTCGGCCTGATCCGCGACGTGGACGACATCAACGGCACAGTGCTGGCCCAGGTCGGCGGCGCGCCGGTGCTCGTCAAGGACATCGCCACCGTCACCATCGGCCACCAGCCGCGGCTCGGCATCGCCGGCATGAACGACGAGGACGACATCGTCCAGGGCATCGTCCTGATGCGCCGCGGCGAGAAGAGCACGCCGTCGATCGAGGCGGTGAAGGCGGAGGTCGCCAAGATCGAGGCCGCCGGCATCCTGCCGCCGGGCGTGAAGATCGAGCGCATCTACGACCGCGCCGACCTGATCGCGGTGACCACCCACACCGTGCTGCACAACATGGTGGTCGGCATCTTGCTGATCCTCGCGATCCAGTGGCTATTCCTCGGCAACCTGCGCTCGGCGCTGATCGTCGTGGCGACGATCCCCTTCGCCCTGTTCTTCGCCGTCGTCATCCTCGTGGCGCGCGACGAGTCCGCCAACCTGCTCTCGGTCGGCGCGCTCGATTTCGGCCTCATCGTCGACGGCACCGTCATCATGGTCGAGGCGATCTTCCGGCGGCTCTCCGGCCACGGCATCCCCGGCTATCCGCCGCCGGGGCTCGACGCGAAATCGGGGCGCATCGCGCTCGCCGCGGGCGATGTCAGCCGCTCGATCTTCTTCGCGGCGGCGATCATCGTCACCGGCTTCCTGCCGCTCTTCACGCTCACCGGCGTCGAGGGCCACATCTTCGGGCCGATGGCGACGACCTACGCCTACGCGCTGCTGGGCGGCCTGATCGCCACCTTCACGGTCACGCCCGCGCTGGCGGCCTACCTCCTCCCGGCGCAGATCGAGGAGAAGGAGACGATCCTCGTGCGCGTCCTCGACCGGCTCTACCGCCCGGCGGTGCGCGCCGCGATCGGCGCCCGGCTCGTCACGGTGGCCTGCGTCGCGCTGATCGCCGTCGGCGTCGGGCTGGCCGCGCGCAACCTCGGCTCGGAATTCCTGCCCAAGCTCGAAGAGGGCAACCTCTGGGTCCGCGCCACCATGCCGGCGACGATCTCGCTCCGGGAGAGCAACACCTACGTCAACGACATGCGCAGGATCATCGCCTCGCTGCCCGAGGTCGAGCGCGTGGTCTCGCAGCACGGGCGCCCGGACGACGGCACCGACGCGGCCGGCTTCTTCAACGCCGAGTTCTTCGCGCCGATGAAGCCCCTCGACCAGTGGCGCCCCGGCATCGACAAGGAGAAGCTCACCGAGGAGATGCTGCACAAGCTCCAGACGGCCTTCCCCGGCGTCGACTTCAACCTGTCGCAATATCTTCAGGACAACGTCGCCGAGGCGGTCTCCGGCATCAAGGGCGAGAACTCGTTCAAGATCTTCGGACCCGACCTGCAGACCCTGACCGACAGCGCAAAAAGCGTGATGAAGGTGCTCTCGACGATCCGCGGCGTCGAGGATCTGGCGGTGTTCCAGTCGCTCGGCCAGCCGACCATCGAGATCGACGTGGACCGGGTGCGGGCCGCCCGCTACGGCCTGACGCCGGGCGACATCAACACCACCGTCCGCACCGCCATCGGCGGCGACTCGGCCGGCGACCTCTACGATCCCGGCTCCGAGCGGCACTACCCGATCATGGTGCGCCTCGCGCCGCAGTTCCGCCAGAGCATCGAGGCCATCGCCAACCTGCGCATCGCCGGCCAGAGCCCGGCCAACGGCGCCCCCGTGCAGTTCCCCCTGAGCGCGGTGGCGAAGGTCCAGCTCGTCTCCGGCCCCGCCTACATCTACCGCGAGGCGCAGGAGCGCTACCTGCCGGTGAAGTTCTCCGTGCGCGGGCGCGACCTCGGCAGCACCATCGAGGAGGCGCGCGCCCGCGTCGCCAACGAGGTGAAGCTGCCGCCGGGCTACCGGCTGGAGCTGGTCGGCGAGTTCAACAACATGAAGGGCGCGATCGCCCGCCTCTCCGTGACCGTCCCGGTCGCCATCGGCATCATCGCGATCCTGCTGTTCATGAACTTCTCGTCGGTGATCGATTCGCTGCTGGCGCTCAGCGTGATCCCGATGGCGATGGCCGGCGGCATCCTGGCGCTCTCGCTCACCGGCACCTCGTTCAGCGTCTCGGCGGCGATCGGCTTCATCGCCCTGCTCGGCATCGCCGTGATGGACGGCATCATCGTGCTCTCGTCCTACAACGGCCTCCTGGCCGCGGGCGTGGAGCGCGTGCCGGCGATGCTGCGCACCTGCTACACGCAGATGCGGCCGGTGGTGATGACCTGCGTCGTGGCCGGCGTCGGCCTGCTGCCGGCGGCCTTCTCGGAAGGCGTCGGCTCGCAGGTGCAGAAGCCCCTGGCGCTGGTGGTGGTGGGCGGCATGGCGCTCGCGCCCCTGCTGATCCTGCTCGTGCTGCCGGTGCTGATCCTGACCTTCTCGCGCCGCAAGCCCGCCGCGCATTCGGAGGCCGCGGACCGGGTCGCCGCCGCGCAGGCGCATGCCGGGGCGCATTGAGGAGAGGACGGAGGGCTCTATCCCTCCGTCAGCACCTTTTCCCGCGCCGCCGAGACCAAGAAAGCACTGCGGGTGACGCCCCGCTCCCGCGCGGCCTCGTCGATCATGGCGAGCGCTGCGGCATCGAGAGACAGGTTGACCCGCACCGAACGGCCCGCGTCGAGAAACAGCGGCACGCTCGCGACGACGGCTCCCGCCGCCGCTTCGGCCTCCTCGCGATCGGCCAGGATGACATCGACGGACCGTGCTTCCGGCGGTGCGATCCCCGCGGCGACACGGTCCTCCATCCACTCGCGCAGCGCCTCTGCGGCATTCCGCAGGGTCTCATCGACCGTTTCCCCCATGGCCGTGCAGCCGGGGCAGTCGGGGAAAGCGGCACCGTAGGCGCCAGCTTCTCCGTCGATCAGTGCAATGTAGCGCGCCATCGCTTCGATCCTCAGGGCGTTCTAGGCGGACGCAGAGCCATGCGGCCGCTTTGGCGATGTTCCGAGCCACGCCTGGCGAGAGCGTGCGATGGCGCGGCACCATGATCTTGATGCCGGCTTTGGAGGGGTGAGCGAATTTGCCGTGCTTGCTACCGGCCTCGCTCAGCCAGCCTTCGCGGATCAACCAGTCGATCACAGCCTTGGCATTGTTTCGACCTGCGGCATCGCAACTCCGCATGTGTATTTATTTATACACGCCCGTTCAGGCGGATCGCAAGTCGCCGCCCGTCACCCCCGCCGGGTCGAACCCCGCAGCACCGTCCGCCCGCTGAGCGTCACCGTGCGCACCGGCTGGCCCGGATGCTCGATGCGCTCGAACAGCAGGCGCATCGCCTGGGTGCCGATCTCGGCCACCGGCTGCTCGATCACGGTGAGGCCGGGCTCGACCAGATCAGTCCAGGGCTCGTTGTCGAAGCCCGCGAGCGCGAGATCCGTCGGCACCGCGAGCCCGAGACTCCGCGCCGCGCGCACCGCGCCCATCAGGATCAGGCCGTTGGAGAGGATCAGCGCCTCGGGCCGGTCGGGCTGCGACAGCCAGCGCGCGGCTTCGGCTTCCGCGGCCGCCGCGTTCGGCGCCACCGAGCGGGCAAGCGGCGCGAGGTCGGAGCGGAGCATCGCCGCCGCGTAGCCGGCCTGCCGCTCCCGCGCGGTCGAACTCGTCGAGCCGAACAGGCCGCCGATCCGCCGGAACCCCTGCGCGACGAGGTGATCGACCAGGGCCGCCGCCGCCGACGCGTTGTCGAGCACCACGCTGTCATGGGCCCCGGGCAGCCCCGAGCGGTCGATGAACACGGTGGGGAAGGACAGGCTGTCGGCCTTGAGCCCGTCCGCCGTCACCCTGGTCGGCGCGAAGATCACGCCGGTGACGCGCTCCTCCTCCATCAGCCGCAGATACATCGCCTCGCGGGCCGGATCCTCGTCGGTGTTGCACAGGATCACCCGCATCCCGGCGGCGTAGGCCGCATCCTCCACCGCCCGGCTCACCGCGGTGAAGAACGGGTTGCGGATGTCGGCGACGATCAGGCCGATCGTCTGCGCCGCCTTCGAGCGCAGGCGCCGGGCCGAGAGATTCGGCCGGTAGCCGGTGGCGCGCACCGCCGCCTCGACCTGCTCGCGCACCGCGTCGCTCACCGGGCCGCGGCCGAGCGCCCGCGAGACCGTGGCCGTCGAGACGCCCGCCATACGGGCCACATCGCGGATTCCGACGCTCATCGTTGGGGAAACGTTTTCAGCGGCATGAAGCGGTTCTGACACCCCGCATCGCGGGTGGCAAGCACAGGCACTGCACTTTGATGCAGGGATCGCTTGACACATGTTGTGAAAACGTTTTCATTCGGAACAACAGGTCAGGCCGGCAGGCCGAAAATGACCGACGCATCCGGCGAAGCCAGCCGGAGCGCCCCGAGGTTGAGGAGAGCACGCCATGCTCGCGCTGACGCCGATCGTCTCACACCCGCGCACCGGCCCGCGGCTGCTGGTCCGCCTCGCTGCCGCCCCGGCGAGCAAGGAGGCCGCGATCCGCGAGGCCGCGGGGCTGCTCACCGCCGCCGGCTGCATCGACGGCGCCTATTGCGAGAGCATGCTGCGCCGCGAGGGGGTGGCGAACACCTATCTCGGCCACGGCGTGGTGATCCCGCACGGCATGGTCGACGACCGCCATCTGGTGCGCGAGAGCGGCCTCGCTGTCCTCCAGATCCCCGGCGGCATCGAATGGCACGACGGCCAGACCGCCCACCTCGTCGTCGCTATCGCCGCGCAGTCGGACACGCACATCACCGTCCTGCGCCGCCTCACGCGCCTGATCCAGAACGAGGCACGGCTCGAACAACTCCGCACCACCGGCAGCGAGGCGGACATCGCCGCGGCGCTTTCCGAGGATGCCGCCGCGCCGGTCGCCTCCGGCCCGGCCAGGGACCTGCGCCAGCGCTTCGACTGGACCGTCGACTACCCGACCGGCCTGCATGCCCGCCCGGCCGCGCACTGGGTCGAGACCGCCCGCGCGCTGCCGGCGCGCATCCAAGTGCGCCACGGCGATCAAGTGGCGGATGCCAAGAACCTGATCGCCCTGCTGCAACTGGGCCTGCGCTGCGGCGACGAGGTGACGATCTCGGCCGAGGGCGACGATGAGGCCGGGGCGCTGGCCAGGATCTGCGCCGCGGTGACCGGGTTGAGCGCCGGCGAGAAGGCCGCCGCCCAGCGCGCGGCGGAGGCCGCGGCCAAGGCCGCCGCCCCGGTGGCCGGCTGGAACCCCGCCGACGCGCCGCGGGTGATGGCCGGCATCGCGGCCAGCCCCGGCATCGCCATCGGCCCGATCCACGTCCTGGCGGCGGCCGAGGTCAGCGTCCCCGACGAGCCGGAGCCGCTGACCTCCGGCGCCGACCGGCTGCACCGGGCGCTCGCGACGACGGGCGGCCAGCTCAAGGCGCTCGCCGACGACACCGAGCGGCGTCTCGGCAAGGCCGATGCCGGGATTTTTTCCGCGCAAGCCGAGTTGATCAAGGACACCGACCTGATCACGCTCGCCTGCCAGCTCATGGTCGAGGGCCACGGCGTGGCCTATGCCTGGAACGCGGCGGTGGAGCGGATGGCCGGCCAGCTCTCGGCGCTCGGCAACCCGGTGCTCGCCGCCCGCGCCGCCGATCTGCGCGACGTCGGCCGCCGGGTGCTGGCGCAGATCGACCCGGCGCTGAAGAGCGGCCACGACCTGCCGGACGTGCCCTGCATCCTGGTCGCGCCCGACCTCGCCCCCTCCGACACCGCCGGTCTCGACCCGGCCCGCGTCATCGGGCTGGCCACCGCCCAGGGCGGGCCGACCTCGCACACCGCGATCCTGGCGCGCACGCTCGGCATCCCGGCGGTGGTCGCGGGCGGCCCCGGCCTGCTGGCGCTCGCCAACCACACGCTCGCGATCCTCGACGGCACCACCGGCCGGCTCTACCTCGATCCCAGCGAGGCGGACGTCGCCTCGGCGCGGGCGTGGCAGGCGCGCCAGCGCGCGCAGGCCGAGGCCGAGGCGCGGGAGCGGGCCAAGCCCGCCGAGACCCGCGACGGCCACCGCATCGCCATCGGCGCCAACGTCAACAATCCGGAGCAGGTGCCGCTGGCCCTGGATCAGGGCGCGGAGGGCGTCGGCCTGATGCGCACCGAGTTCCTGTTCCTGGAGCGCGGCGACACGCCCACCGAGGACGACCAGTACGCGACCTACTCGGCGATGCTGAAGGCGCTCGGGGGCCGCCCGCTCATCGTGCGCACCCTCGACATCGGCGGCGACAAGCAGGTCGCCCACCTCCACCTGCCGAGGGAGGAAAACCCGTTCCTCGGCGTGCGCGGCGCCCGCCTGCTCCTGCGGCGGCCGGACCTGATGGAGCCGCAGCTGCGCGCCCTCTACCGCGCCGCCAAGGACCACGTGCCGGCCGACGCGCCGAGGGGCAAGGACGCGCCGCTCTCGATCATGATGCCGATGATCACCTCGGTCCCCGAGGTGCTGCGGCTGCGCGCGATCTGCGAGACGATCCGGACGGATGTCGGCGCGCCGGAGGTGCCGCTCGGCATCATGATCGAGGTGCCCGCCGCCGCCGTGCAGGCCGACGTGCTCGCCCGGCACTGCGACTTCTTCTCGATCGGCACCAACGACCTCACCCAGTACACGCTCGCCATCGACCGCCAGAACACCGACCTCGCGCCGGAGGCCGATTCGCTCCACCCGGCGGTGCTGCGGCTGATCCGCCTGACCTGCGAGGGCGCCGCCCGGCACGGGCGCTTCGTCGGCGTCTGCGGCGGCATCGCGGGCGAGCCGTTCGGCGCCGCCCTGCTCGCGGGACTCGGCGTCCACGAGCTGTCGATGACGCCCCGCGACCTGCCCGGCGTGAAGGCGCGGCTGCGGGCCTGCGACCTCTCCGAACTGAAGGCGCTCGCGGAGCAAGCCTGCGCGCAGGAGGACGCGGCCGCCGTGCGCGCCCTCGAGACCGCCGCCCGAAGCGCCGCCAAGGAAGCCTGAGCGATGCGCCTCGTCACCCTCACCCTCAACCCGGCGATCGACCAGACCGTCACCCTCGACGCGCTGACCCCCGGCAGCGTCCACCGCGCCCGCTCGGTGTGGGCGGATGCCGGCGGCAAGGGCGTCAACGTCGCCTGCTGCCTCGCCGATTGGGGCCTCTCGGTCGCGGCCACCGGCGTGCTCGGCCAGGACAACGCCGCGCCCTTCGCGCAGCTTCTCGCGGCCAAGGGCATCGACGACCGTTTCGTCTGGATCCCCGGCGAGACGCGCACGAACCTCAAGCTGCTCGACGCGTCGAGCGGCGACACCACCGACATCAACCTGCCGGGGCTCGAATTCGGGCCCTCCACGGTCGAGGCGGTGCGGGCCGTTCTCGCCGACCTCACCGGCGCGGGGGACCTCGCGGTGCTGGCCGGCAGCCTGCCGCGCTCGCTCGGTCCGGACACCTATGCCCGGCTCACCGCCGAGCTGAGGCGCCGCGGCGCCCGCGTCGTCCTCGACGCCTCCGGCCCGGCTCTCGCCGCGGCGCTCGCCGCCGGGCGGGACCGGCTGCCCGACGCGATCAAGCCGAACTGGCACGAGCTGGAGGAATGGGCCGGGCGCCCGCTTCCCGCGCTCGCCGACGTGCTCGACGCGGCCCGAGCGCTTCAGCGCGGCGGCATCGCGCTGGTCTGCGTCTCGCTCGGGGCGGAGGGCGCGCTGTTCGTCTCGTCGGAGGGCGCGCTGCGGGCGCTGCCGCCGCCGACGCGGGTAGCGAGCACCGTCGGGGCGGGCGACGCCCTCGTCGCCGGCCTCGTCGCCGGGTTGCACGACCGCTTGGATCTGCCCGACCTCGCCCGGCGGGCGCTCGCCTTCGCCGCGGGCAAGCTCAGCCGCACGGGGGCGAACCTGCCGGGGCGGGCGGAGATAGAGGCGCTCGCGGGCGAGATCCGGGTGGAACGCGTCAGCTAGGCGCGGAGCGCATCACCCTCCCCCCTCCGCGGGGGAGGGTGCCCGCGGAGCGGGCGGGAGAGGGGAGCGACGCTTCCGGAAGAACCTGAGCCGCCCCTCACCCGCCCCCCTTCGGGGGCCACCCTCTCCCGCAGAGGGGAGAGGGGAATGCAGCGGTCGAGAGATCGAACAATCAGATTACGGGAGGAAATCCATGGCACAGCTCTTGGCCGTGGTGGGAGGCGGAGACCTCTCCACCCACGCCGTCCTCGCCGCCGAGGCTCTCCGCAAGGCGGCCGGGCGGCGCAACACGCAGATCGCCCTCGAAGTCCGCGGCAACGGCGCCAGCGGCAACCCGCTCTCGGAGGCGGCCATCGCGGGGGCGAAAGCCGTGCTGCTCGTCGGCGAGGGCGATCTCGGCGAGGGCCGGTTCGGCGCGCTCCATCGGGCGCGGGCGGCGATCGAGGACGTGCTGACCGACGTCAACGCCGTGTTCGACCGCCTGAGCGCCGGAGCGGACACCCCCTTCCCCGCCGCGGCGGCCGGTCCCAGGAAGATCGTGGCGATCACCTCCTGCCCCACCGGCATCGCCCACACCTTCATGGCGGCCGAGGGCATCCAGGCGGCGGCCCAGGCCCTCGGCCACGACGTGCGCGTCGAGACGCAAGGCTCCGTCGGCGCCCGCGACGCCCTGACCGCGCCGGAGATCGCGGCGGCCGACATCGTCCTCATCGCCGCCGATACCGGCGTCGACCGGTCTCGATTTGCCGGCAAGAGGGTCTACGCCACCAACACCAAGGCGGCGATCCGCGACGGCAAGGGCCTGATCGCCACCGCGCTCGCCGAAGCGCAGCTGCAGGCGGCGGGCGGCCCCGACACGGCGGACGGCCCGGCCCGCCCGGCGGCGGCCGAGAAGAAGGCGGGCGCCTACAAGCACCTGATGACCGGCGTGTCCTTCATGCTGCCCTTCGTGGTGGCGGGCGGCCTCCTGATCGCGCTGGCCTTCGCCTTCGGCGGCATCGACGCGATGAAGCCGGAGAACGCGGGCACGCTGGGCTACGCGCTCGGTCAGATCGGCGCCAAGGCGGCCTTCGCCCTGATCGTCCCGGCGCTCGCCGGCTACATCGCCTATTCCATCGCCGACCGGCCCGGCATCGCGCCGGGCATGATCGGCGGCATGCTCGCCGCCAACCTCCAGGCGGGCTTTCTCGGCGGCATCGCGGCAGGCTTCATTGCCGGCTACACGACGAGCTTCCTCAACCGGCACATCCGCCTGCACAAGAACCTGGAGGGTCTCAAGCCCGTCCTGATCCTGCCGCTGCTCGCCACCGCGATCACCGGCCTGCTGATGGTCTACGTCGTCGGCGTGCCGGTGGCCGCCGTGCTCGCCGCGCTCACCGAGTGGCTCAAGGGCATGCAGGGGGCGAGCGCCCTCGTCCTCGGGCTCGTGCTCGGCGGAATGATGGCCGTCGACATGGGCGGGCCGATCAACAAGGCCGCCTACGCGTCGTCGGCGGCGCTGCTCTCGTCGGGCGTCGATGCGCCGATGGCGGCGGTGATGCTCGGCGGCATGACGCCCCCGCTCGGGATCGCGCTCGCCACCCGCCTGTTCCCGAACCGCTTCACCGGGCCGGAGCGCGAGGCCGGCGGCGCGGCGGCGGTGCTCGGCGCAGCCTTCATCACGGAGGGCGCGATCCCCTTCGCCGCCGCCGATCCGCTGCGGGTGATCCCCTCCATGGTGGCCGGTTCGGCGATCGCCGGGGCCATCGCCATGACCTCGGGCGTGACCCTCAAGGTGCCCCATGGCGGCCTGTTCGTGCTGCCGATCCCGAACGCGGTGACCAACCTGACCGGCGCGCTGAGCGCGCTCGCCGCCGGCACCGTGGTGACGGGCCTGCTGGTCGGCCTGCTCAAGAAGCGGGCGGCCTGACCGGGCGGCCGGCGCCGGAGCGTCCGGCCCCGCCCGGCAGACGCGGGAACGCAGCCGATCGGCCTCTGCCGCGACCTGCGAAACTAAATACTACTTCTGATTAAATCAGCGGTCGCGCTCAGCCAACCAGGCCGGGAAGACACCGAGAGGGGGAAGGGATGAAGGCTGGAAAGGCAGCGTGGGCCGCACTCGGCCTTTGCACGGCGCTCGCCGGCGGAACGATGCCGGCCGGCGCGCAGGAGCCGCCCGCGCAACCGGGTCTTGCCGGAACCCGGACCGGCGTGCCGGTCACGGTCCGGCGCCCCGCCCTGCGGCGGATCGCGCGGCGCGCCCCGTCCCGCCGGGTCTTCGGCAATGACGGCAGCGCCGCGGCGGCGGCCGACGTGCTCGGCCAGACCGCGACGCCCCCGACCCTGCCGCCCGGCACCTTCGACCTCGGCAACGGCCTCTCGTTCCTCCTGAACTACACCGGCCAGGGCGCGGCCAACCCCGTCGGCGGCATCCGCCAGGGGGCGGCCTGGGCCGGTCAGGTCTTCTTCGGCATCGACGGCGACCTCAACCGCCTCGCCGGGATCGAGGGCGGCTCGTTCCACGTCGCGGTCACCAACCGCCACGGCCGCAGCCTCGCCCAGGACGCCATCGGCAACAACACGAGCGTCCAAGAGATCTACGGCGGCGGCCAGACCACCCGGCTGACGCTGCTCTCCTATCAGCAGAAGCTGTTCGACAACCGGCTCGACATCGAGGTCGGACGCTTGGTGGCGAACATCGCCTTCCTCAACTCGCCGATCTACTGCAACTTCCAGACGAACTCCGCCTGCGGCAACCCGACTTTCGTGTTCAAGACTTCGAACTTCACCTTCTGGCCGGTGGCGAGCTGGGGCGGGCATGCCAAGGCGTGGCTGACCGACACGGTGTTCTTCCACGTCGGCGCCTACGAGGTGAACCCGCTGCATCAGCAGCCCGGCGACAACGGCCTCGAATTCTCGACCAAGGGGGCGACCGGGGCCATCGTGCCGTTCGAACTCGGCTACTCGACGACCTTCGCCAACGACGAACTGCCCCGCAACTACGGCATCGGCGGCTGGATCGACCGCTCCGATTATTCCGATCCCGTGCGCGACATCGCGGGCGGGCGCGCCGTGCTCACCGGGCTCTCCCCCGCGACCCGGTTCGGCCGCTCCGGAATCTACGCCCGCTTCGACCAGATGGTGTGGCGGCCTGATCCGAAGGGTATCCAGGGCCTGACCCTGTTCGGCGTCGCGATGGCGGGCACGGGGGGCCGCCTGGTCGAGGATTACTTCCTGGAGATCGGCGCGCTCCAGACCGGCACCTTCGCGGGCCGGCCCTACGATACGGTGGGCTTCGTCATCAACACGCAGGCCTTCAGCCCGCTGGCGCTCGGCAACATCGAGGCGGCGCAGGCCTCGCTCGGGCTGTTCCGCAGGATCCCGAGGCAGCAGATCATGATGGAGCTGAATTACGGGATCCAGGTCACGCCCGCGATCCGGCTGACGCCGAACCTGCAGTACATCGTCAACCCGGATCAGACCCGCTTCCCGTACCACCCGAAGAACATCCCCGACACCCTCGTGGTCGGCGCCAAGCTCTCGGTGGACCTGTTTACCCTGGCCGGGCTCGCCAGGGGGCCGGGGAGCCCGTAGGGGCGTCCACAAGAAAAAGCGGCGCGCCCATCAAGGGCGCGCCGGCTGAGGTGACTCGCGGTCTCAGGAACGAGTCGAAGAACTTTATCCAATATACCAGCGAATGTCTGTGCCCTATCGGCGACACGAGTGACATTGGGCACAGGTTTGTGAGGACTGGATGACGCCCGCGGACGTGGGTCAGCGCTTCGCCAGGGCGTCGGCGAAGGCGACGATGCGGTTGCGGGCGTAGGTCGGCACGCCGGCGCTGATCGAGGTTCCGGTGTTGAACGAGGAATTGCCCATCAGCACCTGCACCGGCAGCAGGTTCTTGAGCACCGGCACGCGGGCATATTCCTGCTTGCGCTCCAGCACGTCCGCCTTGATGGCCAGCGCCATGTAGGTCGTCACCACGGTCCGGTTCGGGTCGTCGGGGGCGGGCTGCATCACCGCCAGGAACTTGCCGAAGCGCAGGATCTGGTTGACCCAGAAGATCGTCTGTTCGAGCCCGCCCGCCACGGGGGTGTCGATCTTGGTGAGCGCGGCGAGACCCGCGGCCTCGGCCGGCGGCAGCACCCGCAGCTCGCTCTGGAACGAGACGAACTCCGCTATCCTTTTCGAGCTGCCGAGTTCGAGCTTGTTGGCGAGCTTCACGCCGAGCGGCAGCTTGCCTTCAAGGTCGTAGCGCGACTCGATGCAGACGCCCCCCGCCCCGCACCAGGGCCGGTCCGGCCGCTTCGCGAAGGCGGCGGCGGGGTCCTTGGTCGGCGTCGCCTCCGCCGGCTCGAGCCGCTTGTGGCGGATCACCGGATCCATCCTGGCCAGGAAATCGAGATTGGCGAAGGCCGACAGGTCGATGGCGGAGGGCGGCTTGGCCACGACGAAGCGCCCTTCCGCGACGTAGACCTTCAGCGCCTCGTGGCGCTGCTTGGCGACGCCGTTCACGGTCTGGGTGTATTCGGGCTCGGTATAGCCGGGCCAGGGGCTCAGCGCCGCGGCCTCCTGCGGCCGGCTCTTGCACCACGCGTCGAAGGCGATCAGCCCGCTCTCCGGATTGGTCGAGGCGGCCTCACGGCGGTCGCTGAACAGCACCGTTCCGGGCTTGAGGCTCGCGGCGTCGCCCGGCGCCAGGGCCGGGACGTCCCTGACCCGGTCGGAGACCAGGGCGGCGGGTTTCGGGAGATCTTTCGCCGTCTCCTGCGCCCGGGCCGGCACGGCCACCGCGAGCGCGACGAGGAGGGCGGCCGGAAACTGCCTGGGCAAAGCGGACCTCGGATGCGTCGATGGGGGGAGAGCGGCGAAGGGCGGCGCGTCAGTAGCCGGGGTCTTCGCCGAACAGGTAATCGGGATCGCGGCGGCGCTGGCGGCGGCGCGTGTCGCCGTCGTCGTCGAAGGGCGAGCCGAACGGCACCGGGTTGACCTGCCCGTAGCGGTCGCGGCCGGGCCAGGCCTGCGGCTCGTCCCGCCGGTCGCGGCGCAGGCCCCAGGGATCGGCGCTCCGATCGGACTCCGTGTCGGCGCTGCGCCTCTGGGCGAAGGGATCGCCGCTGTCGCGGCGCCCGCCCGGCAGGTTGCCGAAGAGGTCGCCGGCGACGTCCGCCCCGTCCTCGGCATTGCCGACATCGCCGTCCTCCGCGTCGGGGCGCATGGCGTAGAGCGTCTCACGGGGCACCAGCGCGTATTGCGTGTCGGCGACGCGGCCGTCCTTGAGCCGGAAATGCTCGACGAAGCCGCCGCCCGCGACGCGCTGGCCGCTCCGCGGCTCGATCGGCAGGTCGGCGATGAGCGCCTTCGCCTCCGGCGAGGGCGGCGCCAGCGGGGTGCGCGGCACGCCGTTGGCCCAGGCCGCCTGGAAGATGGATCGCGCGATCGGCACCGAGACGTGACCGCCGGTCTGGCCGCGGCCCAGCGTCCGGCGCACGCCGTCGGCGTTGTCGTAGCCGACCCAGACCACCACGGTGATCTCGTTCGAGAAGCCGGCAAACCACGCGTCGTTCTCGTTCTCCGAGGTGCCGGTCTTGCCCGCGACGTAGGGCGAGATGCCGGCGAGCGCCGCGGCGGTGCCGTGCTGGGTCACGCC
Source organism: Methylorubrum podarium (assembly GCF_040270385.1). NCBI lineage: Bacteria > Pseudomonadati > Pseudomonadota > Alphaproteobacteria > Hyphomicrobiales > Methylobacteriaceae > Methylorubrum > Methylorubrum podarium. The sequence continues at coordinate 49,041 of NZ_JBELQE010000105.1, forward strand.
CTGGAGCATGGTCTTGAGCTGGTAGAACGCGACCCGGTCGGCCGAGCCGATCCGCACCGGTGCCTTGTCGGGGTGGCTGTAGACCGACTTGCCGTCGCGCTCGATCGCCTCCAGCGCGTAGGCGCTCGGGCGCGCGCCCTCGTTGGCGATGGCCGCGTAGAAGCTCGCCAGATCGATCATCCGCACCGGCTGGGCGCCGAGCACGAAGGGATAGTAGCGCTCGCACTCGGCGTAGAGCTGGGCTTCGAGCGCGATATCGCAGACCCGCTGCAGGCTGTCGGGCGCCTTGGCCGCGATGCCGCCCTGGAGCAGGCGGGCGGTGACGAGGTTCTTGGAGAATTCGAGCCCGCGCCGGATCGTCGTCGCGCCGGAGCCGCCGCCGTCGTAGTTCTTGGGCGACCAGGAATCGCCGATCCCGCCGATCGGCGGCAGGGTCACGGCGGAATCCATCACCAGGGTGTTGGGTTGCATCCCCGCGTTCAGCGCGGCGAGGTAGGTCAGCGGCTTCAGGGTCGAGCCCGGCTGGCGCACGGTCTGCGTCACCCGGTTGAGCTGGCTCAGGGGATAGGAGAAGCCCCCGCTCATCGCCAGGATTTTTCCGGTGCGGTTCTCCAGCACGAGGGCGGCGCCCTGCACGGTCGGACGCACCCGCAGGTCGGCGCGCGGGCTGCCCTTGCCCTCGCGCAGGCGCACCCGCACCGCGTCGTAGAGCTGAAGCTTTCCCCGTGCCGGGCCGGCCTCCAGGCTGGCGACCCGGCCGTCGGGCAGGCCGACCTTGGTTCCGTTCTTCCCCGTCTGGAGCACCACCGCGAGGGGCCAGTGCACGTCGTAGAGCTGCGGCCGGGCGGAGACGAGCGCGCGCTGCCACGCGGGCTGCACCGCGGGCTTGGCCGGCGCCTTCGCGGCCGCCTTCCGGCTCCCCTTCTTCGTCTCGGGGGGCGGCACCGGCTCGGCGGCGGGTTCCGGCGCGGGCGCGGCGGCCTCGATGCGCTTCACGGCCTCGGCCAGATTCAGCTCAGGCCCCTCGTAGCGGGCGCGTCCGGTGCCGCGCTCGTAGGTCGCGAGCCCTTCCTGCAGCGCGCCTTCGAGCGCCGACTGCAGCCCGGCATTCACCGTGGCGCGCACGGTGTAGCTGGCGTTGGTGAGCGATTCGAGCCCGGCGAAGGTCCGCGCCTCGCGGGCCACGTGATCGACGAGGTAGAAGCCGGAATCCTGGCGCGCGGCGTCCGGCGGCTTGATGCCGAGGTCGGAGGCCATCGCCGTGTTCATCTGCGCCTCGGTGATCGTGCCCTCTTCCTTCATCCGGCTGAGCACGTAGGCGCGGCGCTCCCGCGCCCGTTCGGGATACTTGTCGGGGCTGTAGTAGTTCGGGCCCTTCGGCAGGCCGGCGAGCAGGGCGGCCTCGGGCAGGGTGAGCGCGCCCACCGACTTCCCGAACCAGCTCCGCGCCGCCATCTCGATGCCGTAGGCGCCGCGGCCGAGATAGATCCCGTTGAGGTAGAGCCCGAGGATCTGCGGCTTGGTCTGGAGCTTCTCCAGCCGCGAGGCCACGATCATCTCGCGGATCTTGCGCTCGTAGGTGACGTCGTCGCCCACCGACAGGTTCTTCACCACCTGCTGCGTGATGGTGGAGCCGCCGGCCGGGCGCCCCGGCGAGGCGAGGTTGCCGACGAAGGCGCGGATCACCCCGCGCTCGTCGATGCCGTGGTGCTGGTAGAAGCGCTTGTCCTCGGCCGCGACGAACGCCTTCTGCACGAGGTCCGGCACCGTGCCGATCGGCACCACGAGGCGCCGGCCGCGGGCCTCGAAGGTCTCGGAGAACGGCTTGCCCGCCCCGTCGAGGATCACGCTCGCGCTGGGGAGCTTGATGTCGCGCAGGGCTTCCGCCGAGGGCAGGTCCTTCACGGCGTTGTTGTAGAACGCGATCACCGCCCCCGCCTCGAACGGGGAATTGGCCGGGTTCTCGCCCTTGCAGAACTGCTTGTAGCTCGTGTTCAGCTCGGTCAGGTCGAGCCCGTGCAGGATCTTGGGCGCGTTGTCGCCCGCCACCGCGGTCGGATCCTCCATGGCGGTAGAGATCAGCTCGTCGAGGTTGATGTCCTCGATGTCGAAGGACTTGCGCATGTGGGCGCAGCCGTCGCGCAGGATCGCCACGACCTCCGCGCCGTCCTTGGCAGGGTCGAACTGGGTCCGCACCGCGTCGGGCCGCGTCGTGACCTGGGACAGGGTCAGCGCGGTCGCGAACAGCTTGATCAGGATGGCGTTCATCGAACCTGTGACAGACCCCGGCCGACACGCGAGGGACAGCGTGTCGGCGCCGATCAAGCGGCGCACAACGCGGCTGATTTATGGACGCGCGCGCCCGGACGCCATGGCGCGGACACGGGGGTGGGGATGCGTCGCCCGCCCGTGCGGACGCGGGGGCCCGCACGACGAAAAGGGCGACCGCTCGCGCGATCGCCCCCGAAACCCGCCCGCCTGCGGCGATCGATGCCGCCGATCAGCGCAGGAGCTGGAGGATGCCCTGCTGCGCCTGGTTGGCGAGCGACAGCGCCGAGATGCCCAGCGACTGACGGGTCGAGAGCGCCTGGGAGTTGGCCGCCTCCTCGTTGAGGTCGGCGTTGGTCAGGTTCGCCGCGCCGGTATCGAGGATATTGACGAGCCGCTTGGTGAAGTCCTGCCGGTTCTGCACCACGGAGAGGTTCGAGCCGAAGGTCGAGCTCGCCGTGCGCAGGGTGTCCGAGGCGCCGGTCAGGCTGGTCAGCGTCCCCTTGATGTCGGTGTCGAGCAGGAAGTTGCCCTGGCCGTTCGCGGTCGCACCGGAATTGCCGGTGATGGGATCGAGGTCGAGGCCGTCGGCCGTGAGATCCTGGCCCTGGACGTCGAGATTGGCGGTGTCGCGCTCGTTGAAGGCGATGTGCAGCTTGTTCGAGGCGTCGCCGTTGCTGATCAGGTTCACGCCGTTGAAGCTCGAATCCTTGGCGAGCTGCGTGATCTGGATCAGCAGGCTGTTGTACTGCTCGGCGAGCTTGTTGCGCGTCTCCACCCCCGAGATGGTCAGGTTGGCGCTGTTGCTCGCGGCCGTGTTGCCGGTGCCATACTTGTTGGCCGTGTCGGCGCCCCCTCCGGCCGTGAAGCCCAGCGCCGTCTGGCCGGTCGTCGATGCGAACTCGACCGCCGCGCTGGCGTTCAGCACGATCTTCTTGCCGGTCGTGTCCTTGGAGAACATCGTCGAGCCGGCCTGGGTGTTGAGCTGGGTGATGGCCGCGTCGATCGTCGAGCTCGAGGCGATGGTCGCCGTCTTGCTCGTGCCGTTGACGTAGAAGACGACGCTGGTCGCCGCCGAGGTGTTGGCGGCGAAATCGTTGGCCGCGGTGCCGGTCGTGGTGATCTGCGTCGACAGCGCCTGGTTGGCGGTGGATTTCGCCGAGTCGATCAGCTTCTGGATCGAGGTGATGCCCTGGTTGGCGGCCTGGATCGTCTGGATGCCGTTCGAGATCGAGTCGAGGAGCGAGCCGAGATCGCCCGAGCGGCTGCCGAAGGACTGCGCCGTGAAGAAGTTGACCGGGTTGTCGAGGGCGGACGAGACCTTGAGGCCCGTCGCCAGACGATTCTGGGTGGTGGCGGTCAGGCCCGCGGTGTCCTGCAGCGAGAGCAGGTTCTGGCGGGTGGCGGCGGAAAGCGTGACGCTGGAAGACATGGGTAACAACCCCGTTCAGATCGATACCGAACCGGCATTAGGGTTAATTGACCACATCTCGGGTTGCCGTAGCGTTAACGATCCTTTCCCAAGCCCAGATTCTTCGATTTTGAAATGAGAAAACGGCCGGGACAAGGTCCCGGCCGTTTCTTGTATGGCGCGCTCCGTCTCAGATGACGTGATCAGCGCAGGAGCTGGAGGATGCTCTGCTGCGCCTGGTTGGCGAGCGACAGCGCCGAGATGCCCAGCGACTGGCGGGTCGAGAGCGCCTGGGAGTTGGCCGCCTCGAGGTTGAGGTCGGCGTTCGTCAGGTTGGCCGCGCCGGTGTCGAGCACGTTGATCAGGTTCTTCGAGAAGCTCTGACGGTTCTGCACCACGGAGAGGTTCGAGCCGAAGGTCGAGCTCGCCGCGCGCAGGGTGTCCGAGGCCGAGCTCAGGCTGGTCAGCGTCCCCTTGATGCTGGCGTCGAGGAGGAAGTTGCCCTTGCCGTCCACGCTCGCACCGGAATTGCCGGTGATCGAGTCGAGGTCGAGGCCGTCGGCCGTGAGATCCTGGCCCTGGACGTCGAGGTTCGAGGTGTCCTTCTCGTTGAAGGCGATGTGCAGCTTGTTGGAGGGGTCGCCGTTGCTGATCAGGTTGGTGCCGTTGAAGCTCGAATCCTTGGCGAGCTGCGTGATCTGCGTCAGCAGGCTGTTGTACTGCTCGGCGAGCTTCTTGCGGGTGTCCACGCCCGAGATGGTCAGGTTGGCGCTGGTATCCGCAACCGTGTTGCCGGTGCCGTACTTGTTGGCCGTGTCGGCGCCCGCGCCGGCCGTGAAGCCCAGAGCGGTCTGACCGGCCGTCGACGCGAACTCGACCGCCGCGCTGGCGTTCAGCACGATCTTCTTGCCGGTCGTGTCCTTCGAGAACATCGTCGAGCCGGCCTGCGTGTTGAGCGTCGCGATGGCCGTGTCGATCGTATCGGTGGTGGCAATGCTCGCCGTCTTGCTCGTGCCGTTGACGAAAAAGGTGACGCTGGCGGCGGCGGTCGGGGCGGCGAAATCGTTGGCGGCGGTGCCGGTCGTGGTGATCTGGGTCGACAGGGCCTGGTTGGCGGTGGACTTGGCCGAGTCGATCAGCTTCTGGATCGAGGTGATGCCCTGGTTGGCGGCCTGGATCGCCTGGACGCCGTTCGAGATGCCGTCGAGCAGGCCGCCGAGATCGGTCGAGCGGTTCGACAGGTTCTGGGCGGTGAAGAAGTTGACGGGGCTGTCGAGGGCGGAGGAAACCTTGAGGCCGGTGGCGAGGCGGTTCTGGGTGGTGGCCGTCAGGTTGGAGGTGTCCTGCAGCGAGAGCAGGTTCTGACGGGTGGCGGCCGAAAGCGTGATGCCGGAGGACATGGGGGCGATCCTTGTGGGTCTTGATGCCGCCCTTTTGGCGACACCCGGACCCTCCACCCCGCGCCTTGCCGAGACCTTAATCCGACCGTCGGATTCGGGGGCTTTCGCCCGTCAAACGGGAAGCAGAGCGAAAGGCCCTGCGATCATGGTTAAGAAAAGTTCACCGCCTCTACTTCGTTTCGCCCGATCAAGGATTTGTTCACCATGGCTCTGCGCATCGAACTGAAGCCTCAGGAGCGGCTGATCATCAACGGCGCGCTGATCCGCAACGGCGACCGCCGCTCGGTCTTCGTGATCGAGAACCAGTGCAAGTTCCTGCGCGAGAGCGAGATCATCACCGAGACCGAGGCCGACACCGCCGCCAAGCGGCTCTGCGTCACGCTCCAGTTCATCTATCTCGCCGACAACCCGCCGGAGGCCGAGGATCTGTTCGTGCGCCAAGCCACGGAGATCATGAAGGCCTCGCCGAGCATGGGGCCCTACATCCTCGCGATCCAGGACGAGCTCTCGGCGCGGCAATATCACCGCGCGATCAAGCGCGGGCGCGAGCTGATCGCCTACGAGCGCCAGCTCCTCGACCATCTCGAGACGGGCCGCGGGACGGGCGCGCCGCAGGGCTGAGCGCCGCGCCGCGCGCGCGCTGCCGCTTCAGACGATGCCGGTCTTCTCGTAGGGCCAGGGCTTGCCGAGATGGGCGGCGACCCGGGCCGCGTCGGAGCCGACCGCCTCGACCGCCGCCTGCACCTGCTCCGCCGGCACCTCGAATCGGCGCGCCCAGTAGGCGCGGTCACGCGGCGCGTCGAGAACGACCTGGGCGGGATCGCCGCTGACCGCATGCCCCTCGTCGGACGCTTCCTGCACCATGCTCCGGTCCCTCCCGATCACGCCCGCACCGTCGCAGCGGGCCGTCAGGGACAAACCGGCGGGCGGGGCGGGATGGTTCCGGAGGCCGGGCCTTTCCGTTCACGCCTCGCGCGCGGCCACCGGGGCGGGCCGCAGGCGCGACGGGGCGGCCGGGGCGGGCACGATGTGGAAGGCGGCCGGGCGGCGGAACAGGAAGTCCAGGCGGGTGCCACGCACCAGCCGCTCGACGGCGAGCGGCACCGTCACGGCCACCACCGTGACGACCAGGCTCGCGAGCCCCACATCGAGGGCGAGATCGGGCTGCACCCCGTTGAACTTGGCGATCACGGTGCGGGTGAGCGCCATCGGCAGGAAGAAGCCGAGATAGATCACGATGGAGCGCTCGCCGCAGGCGCGCAGGGCGGCGGTCACCGGCCCGCCGGCGCGGGTCATCAGCGCGGCGAAGGTGACGATGGCCAGCGCGCCGACCGTGCCGAGCCCGAGGCTGACCACCGGCAGGCGCGCGAGCGTCGGCAGGCTCTCGATCCCCGTCGGCGTGTACACGAACACGGCCTCCGCCACGGCCCAGAGAGCGAGGCCCAGGACCGCCAGGCCCGCCCGCTCGCGCACCCGGTCGGCGAGGCGGAAGATCCACTCGGCGAAGAGGTAGCCGCCCAGGAAGTAGACGTAGCGCTCGCAGAACTCGTCGAGGAGTTCCGGCAGGCCGCTGGTCGGCAGGATCTGCAGCACGGCCGCCGCGACGAGCAGCACGGCCGGCGGCACCCGGCGGTGCAGCAGCTTCGTCACCACCGAGAACACGGCGAGCAGGTAGACGAACCACAGCGTCGAGTAGGGCACCACCAGCGCCTCGGCGAGGTGCCAGCCGAAGGCGGCGAGCTGCGCGGCCGTTCCCTCCGCCCCAGCGACGATCGACCCGGCCTTGAACAGCGACTGGATCACCACCCACAGCCCGTAGAAATAGGCGAAGTGGACCACGCGCCGATCCGCGAACAGGCGCCAGTCGCGGTCGATCACGCGGCCGAGGAACAGCCCCGAGAGCAGGAAGAAATCGGGGATCCGGAACGGCCTGGCAAATTCGACGACCTCGTGCAGGAAGCCCTCGCCGCCCAAAACCTCGCCGGTGCCGAGGGTCGAATGCATCATCACGACGAGGATGATGCACAGGCCCTTGGCGACATCGACCCAGGCGAGCCGGGCGGCTTCCTCGGGACGCGGGCGGAGGGGGCGTGTGGCCGCTTCGGGCGCTGCGGACATGGCGGGCGGTCCTGGTGCGGACGGGATCGAGCCGCGACCCTCGCACCCGACGGTTAAGCGCCGCTCAGCGCCGAGGAGCGATCGCGCCGCGCGGTTAATGGCCCGCCAAGGCAACCGATGGATTTTTCGCGAGTGGCCCGCGCTGGCGCGCACGACGAGCGCTTCTTTTCGGGCAGGGACACCGGCTCTGCCGACGGGACGACGCGCCTCGGGTCGCAAGCCGGCACACGTGCTCCGGCGAGACGCTGTTTGCCACCGCGGACCCTTGGAAAGTTCGTTTGCCGAAAGTCGCTTGGCCCGAAACGACCGAGCGTGGCGGAGGGCGGATCGGCCGCTTTCGAACGGGCATCTTTCTTGGACGGACGCCGCCATCCACGGCCACACCCTCTCGCAGATCGAAGAACGACGCGCTACACAACCGAACGTTTTCCTAGCGAGCGTCTTGTGTTCCTCTCCATCGCCACATCGCACCAGCCCGCGACCGATCTCGGATTCCTCCTGCACAAGAACCCAGCGCGCGTGCACGAACTCGACCTCGGCTTCGGTCAGGCCGTGATGTTCTATCCTGAGGCGACCCCGCAGCGCTGCGAGTTCGCGATCACGCTCGACATCGATCCCATCGCCCTGGTCCGCGGTCGCCAGGGCGGGGGCGACGGCCTTCTGGACCAGTACGTGAACGATCGCCCCTATGCGGCCTCGTCGTTTCTGAGTGTCGCGATCGCACGCGGCATCCGCGAGGCCATGGCGGGCCGGAGTCGGGAACGGCAGCCCCTTGCCGATACGGCGATCCCGCTCGACGCGGAGGTCGCGCCGCTCCCGGTGCGGGGGACGACGGACCTCGTCGGACGGCTGTTCGAACCCCTCGGCTACCACGTCGCCGTCACGCGCCATCGTCTCGATCCGGAGCGGCCGGATTGGGGTGAGGCCCCCTATGTGACGCTTCGGCTGTCCGGCACCGCGCGTCTTTCCGACCTCCTCACGCACCTCTACGTGCTGATGCCGGTCCTCGATGACCGGAAGCACTATTTCGTCGGCGAAGACGAGTTGCAGAAGCTGCTGGCGCGTGGAGACGGCTGGCTCGCAGCCCATCCCGAGCGCGACCTCATCACGGCACGTTATCTCAAGCGGCGGAGTTCCCTGATCAAAGCCGCGCTCGCGCAGCTCGTGCCGGACGAGGCCGGACCGGAGGGGCAGCTCGACCCCGCGCGGGGCGACGCGGCCGAAACCGTCATCGAGCGCCCGCTTCGTCTGCACGAGCGACGGCTGGACCGCGTGGCCGAATTGATCGCGCAGACGGGAGCACGGCGCGTGCTGGATCTCGGCTGCGGCGACGGCAAGCTGATCGCGCGCCTCATCCGCAATCCGGCCATCGCGGAGATCGTCGGGGTCGAGGTGTCGAGCCAAGAGCTGGCCCGTGCCGATGCCCGGTTCACCGATCTGCCGGAGGTGCAGAAGCGGAAGCTGACGCTCCTGCAGGGCTCGCTCATCTATCGCGATCTCCGCCTGCGCGGTTTCGAGGCCGCCGCCCTGGTCGAAGTGATCGAGCATTTCGAGTTGGATCGGCTTCCGCATCTCGAACGCGCGCTGTTCGGAGACGCGCGCCCTGCGACAGTGATCGTCACCACGCCGAACCGCGATCACAACGTGATGTTCGAGGGGCTGGCCCCCGGAGCGTTCCGGCATCCCGACCATCGCTTCGAATGGAGCCGTCGGGAGTTCCAGGGCTGGGCGCAGCGCGTCGCTGCGGAGCATGGTTACAGCGTGCGCTTCGAAGGGGTCGGCGACGCGCATCCGGAATTCGGTGCCCCCGGACAACTCGCGGTGCTGACGCGATGAGCGGAGAGATTGCCTCCACGGCGGGTCGGAAGATCGCCGTTCCCGAATTCTCGATGATCGTCCTCATCGGGGCGTCGGGCTCGGGAAAATCCACCTTCGCACGCCGCCACTTCCGGCAGACCGAGGTCGTTTCGTCGGACACCTGTCGTGGACTCGTCGCCGACGACGAGAACGATCAGGCGGCCACGCCGGATGCCTTCGCGCTTCTCCAGACCATCCTAGAGCTGCGCCTCAAGGGCCGCCGCCTCGTGGTCGTCGATGCCACCAACGTGCGGCCGGAGGATCGCCGGAAGCTCGTCGAGATCGCCCGCCGCTTCCATGCCCTGTCGGTCGCCATCGTGCTCGATCCCGGCGAGGATGTCTGCCGCAACCGCAATGCCGGGAGGCAGGATCGTGCTTTTGGTCCGCATGTCGTGCGCAACCAGATGGCGGCGCTCCGCCGCGGTCTGCGCGGACTGGCACGCGAAGGCTTCAGGCAGGTCCATCATCTGACGTCGGTCGACGAGATCGACAGTGCGGAGGTGAGCCGCCAGCGCCTGTGGACGGACCGCCGCGACGAGACCGGCCCGTTCGACATCATCGGCGACGTCCACGGCTGTGCCGACGAACTGGAGGCCCTGCTGGCCCGGCTCGGCTACACGGTCGAGCGCGGCCATGAGGACGGCGAGCCGCGCTATCGCGTCACCGCGCCCGCCGGCCGCAAGGCCGTCTTCGTCGGCGATCTCGTGGATCGCGGACCGCGGGTGGCGGACAGCCTGCGCCTTGCCATGGACATGGTCGAGAACGGCGTTGCCCTCTGCGTCCTCGGCAACCACGAGGCCAAGGTCGAGAAATGGCTGGCCGGTCGCGACGTGAAGGTCGCGCACGGACTTCAAACCACCATCGACGATCTCGCCCGGCAGAGCGACGCCTTCCGGGTGCGGGCGAAGGGCTTCATCGGCGGCCTCGTCAGTCACTATCTGCTCGATGGCGGTCGGCTGGCGGTCGCCCACGCCGGCATCAAGGAGGAGATGCAGGGCCGCGCCTCCGGCACCATCCGCGGCTTCTGCCTGTTCGGCGAGACGACAGGCGAGATCGACGATTTCGGCCTGCCCGTCCGACAGAACTGGGCGGCCGAGTACAGGGGAAGTACGAAGGTCGTCTACGGCCACACGCCCGTGGTCGAGGCGGCTTGGCTCAACAATACGCTCTGCATCGACACAGGCTGCGTGTTCGGCGGAATGCTCTCGGCCCTTCGCTACCCCGAGATGGAGATCGTCTCCGTCCCGGCCGCGCAGGTCCATTCCGAGCCGGTTCGGCCGCTCGCTTCCGCTGCCGCGCCCTCCGGCGCGATCAGCCGACAGGCCGAGGCAGACGATCTCCTCGACCTCGCCGACGTCTCGGGCAAGCGGATCATCACGACCCGGCTCCAGCCCTCCGTCACGATCCGCGAGGAAAACACGGCCGCGGCCCTGGAGGTGATGAGCCGCTTCGCCATCGACCCGAAATGGCTGATCTACCTGCCGCCGACCATGTCACCCTCCGAGACTTCGAAGGAAGAGGGCTTCCTGGAGCATCCGCGCGACGCGTTCGACTTCTACCGCCGCGAGGGCCTTCGCGAAGTCGTCGTTCAGGAAAAGCACATGGGGTCGCGCGCCCTCATGGTCGTCTGCCGCGACGCGGACGCCGCACGCGCGCGCTTCGGGGTGACGAGCGGCGAGATCGGGGCCGTCTATACGCGCTCGGGCCGGGCCTTCTTCAACGATCCGGCACGGCGCGACGCGGTTCTTGCGCGGACTCGCGATGCACTCGCCGCGACCGGCCTGTTCGATGAACTCGGATCGGAGTGGCTGCTGCTCGATGCCGAGATCATGCCGTGGTCGGCGAAGGCGCAGGCACTCATCTCCTCGCAATACGGCCCGACCGCCGCCGCCGCGCGGATCGGACTCGGTGCGAGCCGAGAAGCGCTCCGGCGCGCGGTGAGCGCCGGCCTCCCGCTGGACGATCTTGCCGCGAAGACGGCCAGCCGACTCGCCGGCGCCGAGGCCTTCGCCTCTGTCGTGCGTCGCTATGCCTGGCCCGTGGCCGGCATCGACGACCTGAAGATCGCGCCCTTCCATCTCCTGGCGAGCGAGAACCACGTCCACAGCGACAAGCCGCATTCCTGGCACATGGACCGACTGGTCCGGCTGGCCGAGGCCGACTCGCTGTTCAAGGTCACCCGGGTGCTCGGCATCGATCTCGACAGCGAGGCGGATGTCGAGCGCGGCATCCGTTGGTGGCTCGACCTGACCGCCGACGGCGGCGAAGGAATGGTCCTGAAGCCGGGCGAGTTTTTGGCACGGGGCCGGCGCGGGATCACGCAGCCCGCGATCAAGTGCCGGGGCCGCGAGTACCTGCGCATCATCTACGGCCCGGACTACGACAGGCCGGATCATCTCGACCGGCTGCGCCAACGCGGCCTCGGCGCCAAGCGCTCGATGGCCTTCCGCGAGTTCGCGCTCGGCCTCGAAGCCCTCGACCGGTTCGTCGCGCGCGAGCCTCTCCGGCGCATCCATGAATGCGTGTTCGGCGTCCTTGCACTCGAATCCGAACCGGTGGATCCGAGGTTGTGACCGTACGCTGACGCGGTCGGCGTTGCGGGCCAATTCGGTCCGCTTCCGGGCATGGAGCAGGCTTCCGTTCCCACCCGAACCGGCCCCGCAGCCCATCGAACAGCCGGCCTTCACCGCCTACCGCCGCGATCCGCCGTCGCCGCGCCGCGCGCGGGTCATGCGGGTGGGGGCGTGGAAGTCGTCGGGCTTGCCGCGCACCCAGTCGAGGAAGCGGGCGATCTCGGGGTCGGCGCGCAGAGCCTCGACCTCGGCCAGCCGGCGGGCGATCTCGGCCTCGCTGTAGCGGGCATGGATCGCCGAGTGGCAGATCTGATGGAGCCGGACGGTTCCCCCGTGGGTGCCGCCCTTCAGCTTCGGCGTGAGGTGATGCAGGCTCTGGCGCGCATGGGCCGGGATCGGCCGCTCGCAGAGCGGGCAGACCGGCAGGCCCGCCGGCTTCGGCCCGTGCGTCTCCAGATCGTCATCGCGCCAGCGACGGGAACGCCGCCCCACCACCCTCTGTCTCCGCTCGAGCCCCGGTCCTGCCGGGCGCGGGGGAAACGGGCCGGGAGGCCGCCCGGCTCCCGCCGCGGCCCCGCGTCACGGGCGCCGCCGCTGGAGCCCTCCGCCGTCCGGCCGGCGCCTTGTTGCGGCGGCGGGGGCAGGCTACCCCTGAGGGCGAGACACACCACGGGCGGTGGCACGGGGACGGGCAGGATGAAGCGGACACCCATCGATTCCAAGCTGTCGGTCGCCGGCCAGCCGAGCCTCGCGGAGATCGAGGCGCTCGGGGCCGAGGGCGTGAGCCTTCTCATCAACAACCGCCCCGACGGCGAGGAGTTGGGCCAGCCCGGCACGGCGGCCGAGCGCGCGGCGGCGGAGGCGGCGGGCCTGCGCTACCTCGACCTGCCGGTGACCGGCCCCACCCTCACCCGCGAGGCGGTGGAGCGCTTCCACGCGGCGGTCGAGGCGGCGCCGGGCCCGGTGGTCGCCCATTGCCGCAGCGGCACGCGCTCGCTGACGCTCTGGGTCATCGGCGAGGTGCTCGCCGGGCGCCTCCGGCGCGACGAGGTGGCGGCCCTCGGCACCCGCCACGGATACGACCTCTCCGGCGCCGAGCGCTGGCTCGACGCGAACGCGGCCTGAGACCGCCGCGACCGCGCTACGGGGCCGGCATGGTCAGGATCAGCGGCCCGTTGCGCGTGGCGACGACGGTGTGCTCGTACTGGACCGTGAGGGCGCTGGGCCGGCTGTAGAGGGTCCAGGGATCGTCGCCGTCCTCGGCGAAGTCGGCGCCGAGCGACAGGAACGGCTCGACGGTGAGCACCATCCCCTCCCGCATGATCCGGCGCTCGGACGGGTCGGGCCAGGTCGCGATCTCGGTCGGCTCCTCGTGCAGCGACAGGCCGACCCCGTGGCTCGCGAGGTTGCGCACCAGGGTGTAGCCGTTCTTGTGGGCGAAGGTGCCCACCGCCCGGCCGATCCCCGCGATCGGCTTGCCGGCGCCGACCTGGCGCAGGCCCGCCCACATCGCCCGGCGCCCGTCCTTGCACAGCCGCTCGACCGCGCGCGTCACCGGCGGCACGGCGAAGGAGGCGCCGGTGTCCGAATAGTAGCCGTCCTTCTCCGCCGAGACGTCGATGTTGACGAGGTCGCCGGGTGCGATCCGGCGCTCGCCCGGAATGCCGTGGGCGATCTCCTCGTTGACGCTGATGCAGGTCGCGCCGGGAAAGCCGTAGACCGTCTCCGGCGCCGAGCGCGCCCCGGCCGCCTCTAGGAAGGCCCGCCCGACGCCGTCGAGTTCGCGCGTGGTCATGCCCGGCTCGATCGCCCGGCCCATCACCGCCAGCGTGTCGGCGACGATGCGCCCGATCCGCTTCAGCCCCGCCAGCTCTTCGTCGTTCGACACCGTCATGTCGCCTCCCCCGCACGGCCGGAGCGGCTCCGGCCCCCGCGCTTGTGCCATCTTTGCCGAGCGTGGCGAAACGGCGTCCCGGTGCCGCTCAATGCGCCGCCGCCGCCCCGCCGCCGCGCTTCACGTTCTTCAGGATCAGCGCCAGCGGCACGAGGCAGGCGGTGAGGGCTGCCAGCACCCAGAACACGTCGATATAGGCCCAGTAGGCGACCTGCGTCGCCAGTTGCTGGCCGATCCAGGCGATCGCCTGGTTCTGCGCGTCGGGGCCGGCGAAGCCGTGCTGCTGGAAGTAGCGCGTCGCCTCGGCCAGGGTCCGCTGGTAGGCCGGGCTCGACGGGTCGAGCGTGTCGACGAGCCGGCTCTGGTGGAACTGGCTGCGGTCGGCCAGCACGTTCTGGGCGAGCGAGACGCCCATCGAGCCGCCGACGTTGCGCGCCACGTTGATGAGCGCCGAGGCCTGGTCGGTCCTGTCCTTCGGCAATCCCTCGTAGGAGGCGGAAGTCACCGAGAGGAAGATCATCGGCAGGCCGATGCCGATATAGATCCGCGACCACGCGAAGAAGCCGAAGGTCGTGTCACCGTAGAGCCGGGTGAGATCGTAGAGACCGAGCGACACGATGAGCCCGCCCGCGGCGATCAGCCATTTCGGCTGGATGAAGGACGAGACCCGGCCGATCAGGAACATCGAGATCACGGTCATGATGCCGCCGGGTCCGAGCACCAGCCCCGACAGGGTGGCGGTGTAGCCGTAATATTCCTGGGTGATCTGCGGGATGAACTGCGTGGTGGAGATCAGCACCGCGCCGGTGAACAGCATCACCACGAAGCAGGCGCTGAACTGCCGCCGCTTGAGGAGCCGGAGGTCGATGACCGGGTTCTTCGCGGTGAGCAGCCACGGGATCATGGCGAGGAACGCGACGAGGGTGATCGCGCCGAACACGTTCATCAGGGTCGAGGTGCCGAACCAGTCCTTGCGCTGGCCCTCGTCGAGGATGACTTCGAGCGAGCCGAGGAAGGTCGCCACCAGCAGGAAGCCGACGAGATCGAAGCGCACGCCGGTTGCCCGCAGGGCGCGGCGCTCGCGCTTGGCCGCCTCGCTGTCCTCGATCACGAGGGACATCAGCACCAGGGAGACGATCCCGATCGGCCCGTTGATCAGGAAGCACCAGTGCCAGGAGGCGTTGTCGGAGAGCCAGCCGCCGAGCGTCGGGCCGATCACCGGGGCCACCACGATGGCGACCCCGTAGAGCGCGAAGGCCTGTCCCCGCTTCTCCGGCGGAAAGGAATCGGCCAGGATCGACTGCGCCAGAGGGGCCATGCCGCCGCCGCCGAGCCCCTGGAGCACGCGGAAGAACAGGAGCGATTCGAGGCTCCAGGCGAAGCCGCACAGGATCGACGAGAGCGTGAACAGCGCCACCGACCACATGAAGAAGGCCTTGCGGCCGTAGCGCTTGGCGAGGAAGCTCGACGCGATCAGCGTGATGGCGTTGGCGACCAGATAGCTCGTCACCACCCAGGCGGACTCGTCGGGCCCGACCGCGAGCGCCCCGGAGATGTAGCGGAGCGCCACGTTCGCGATCGTCGTGTCGAGCACCTCCATGAAGGTCGCGAGCGCCACGACGAGGGCGACGATCCACGGATTGTGGCCCCCGGGCGCCTTGTCTCGGCCTGCGGGGGCTTCGGCGGCCGACGCGCTCACCGCACGTGGGCTCTCGGCACGACCGACATGCCGGGACCGATCGCGACGTCGCCCGGCCAGTCGTCGACCACGATCTTCACGGGGATGCGCTGCGTCACCTTCACGTAGTTGCCGGTGGCGTTCTGGGCCGGCAGCAGGCTGAAGGCCGTGCCCGAGCCCGGCTGCACCGAGGCGATCCGGCCGGTGACCTTGCGGTCGGGATAGGCGTCGATCGCGACATCGACCGGCTGGCCCGGCCGCATGTCGGTGATCTGCGTCTCCTTGTAGTTGGCCGTGATCCACTTCTCGTCGGGCACGAACATCGACAGGCTCTGCCCGGCCTGGGCATATTGGCCGACGCCGCCGGTGAGGCGCACCACGCGGCCGGCCTGCGCGGCCTTCACTGTCGTGTAGCCGAGGTTGAGCCGGGCTTGGTCGCGCTGGGCCTCGGCCTGGGCCCGCTGCGCCTCGGCGCTGGCGCGCTGGGCCTGGAGCGAGCCGATCTGCTTCTGGGCGGCGACCACGTTCGCCCGGGCGCTCGCCAGCGCGGCCTGACGCTGCTCAAGGGTCGAAGTCGAGGATTGCGACTGCTGGATCGTGCCGGCGCCGCGCTCGGCGAGCTTCTTGTAGCGGTCGGCATCCTCCTCGGCGAAGGTCAGCGCCGCCTGCGCGGTCTCGACCTGGGCCTTGGCCACCTCGACCTGCGCCTTCTGCGCCTCGATCTGCGCATCGACGTTCCGGATCGAGGCCTGCGCCGCCTGGACCTGCGCCTCGGCCTGTTCCAGGGCGACGCGATAGTCGCGCGGATCGATCTGGAACAGCGTATCGCCCGCCTCGACATGCTGGTTGTCGGTCACCGGCACGGCGACGACGTAGCCGCCGACCTTGGGCGCGACGGAGAAGCTGCGGGCATCGACGAAGGCGTCGTCGGTGGTCTCGTAGGGGTGCAGGGCGATCAGCCAGTAGGCGTAGCCGGCCGCGCCCAGGACCAGCACCGCCAGACCGCCGAGGACGAACCACCAGGGATGACGGCGCAGGACGCTCCCGCGCCTCCTCTCGGGTTCCGCGCCGGGATCCGACGCATCGGAGGCTTCGTCCGCATCGGCGGATCCGCCCGAGCCGGGGGCGTCCTTGCGGGCCTGCGGCGGACGATCCGCTCCGTCGCCCGCCGCGGCGTCGCGCCCATGCGCCGCGTCGGACCGGCGCGCGGGCGCGACGCCCGGCTCGGCCTGCCGTTGATCGTCAAGCATCGGGGAAATTGCCGAAGGAGGACCGGCCCGACGGGGCCAAGCCTCGGGTGAACCCACCTCGGTTGCAGAAGACGCGAACGGGACCGAAGTTCCATCCGTTGCGGCGACCGCGGAGGCCGTGTCGACGGCCGAAGGCAGAGGGGACAGCGGCGCAACCGCCGGAACGCCCGGCGCGACGCTGCGTTGCGGCAGGAATGGGACGTTCGCTCGCGGGCGCGACGGTCCGGCTCCGCCGCCGTCCGGCCCGTCCTTTCGGAGGAGTGTGGTCGATGGCTGGATCGTCCGAGACATCCGGGGCGACGAGCCCGTCCGGCGTGCCGCTGACCGGACCGGCGCGGCTCGATGCGATGAGTGCCGTGCTGGCCCGCAACTGGTGGCTCGTCGCCCTGCGCGGCCTCCTCGCCCTCCTGTTCGGGATCATCGCCTTCGTCGCGCCGGGGGCCTTCGTGCTGTCGCTGGTGCTGTTCTTCGCGGCCTACATGCTGGTCGACGGCCTCTTCGGCATCGTCGCCGCGGTGCGGGCGGCGCAGCGGCACGAGCGCTGGGGCTTCCTGCTCGTCGAAGGCCTGCTCGACATCGCGGTCGGCGTCGCGGCCTTCCTGGTGCCGGCCGCCGCCGTCTGGGCCTTCGTGCTCCTCGTCGCGGCCTGGGCGATCCTCTCCGGCGGCCTGATGATCGCGGCGGCCTTTCGCCTGCACCTGCATTACGGGCGCTGGTGGCTCGGCCTCGGCGGCGTGATCTCGGTGCTGTTCGGGATCGCGCTCCTGATCAATCCCGGCATGTCGGCGCTGGTGCTGACGTGGTGGCTCGGCGCCTACGCCGTGGCCTTCGGCGTGATGCTGCTGATCCTCGGCTTCCGCCTGCGCTCCCGCCACACCGAAGCCGGCCGCCCGCTGCCGGCCGCACGGTGACGGCCGGACGCGATCAGGCCATCATGGCCCGCGCCGTGTCGGCATCGGCCAGCGGCCGGCCGAGCAGGGCGGCGCCCTCGGCGGCGCGGCGGATCTGGGCGGCATTGCTCTCGGCCGGACGGCCGTCGGGGGCGAGGAGGCTGTTCTCGAAGCCGACGCGCACATGCCCGCCCAGGGCCGCCGCGGCGAGGGCGCAGGCATTCTCGCGGGGGCCGAAGGCGCAGATCGCCCAGAGCGGCAGCCTTTCCCCTGCCGTAGCGAGGAAGGGCAGCAGGTCGGCGGGCCGCGAGACCTGACCGGGCGTGTAGCGACCGAGCACGAACAGGGGAAAATCCCCGCCCTCGCCCAGCACGCCGCGCGCCTTGAGGTCGGCGTAGCGGGTCACCTCGTCCGGGGCGTAGAGGATGACCTGGAGGCGGACGCGCTCGGCCCTCGCCCAGGCGAAGAACGCGGCCGCCTCGGCCTCGGCGGCCGCGTCCGGCACGATCTCGCGCAGCGCCAGCGAGACCGCTTCCGGGCGGGTCGCGCGCACCACCGCCATCTGCTCCGGGCCTTGGTAGCGTCCCGCGGCTTCCGAGGTGATTTGCACCACGAGGCGGTCGCCGACCTCGGCGCGGATCGCGGCGGTCACCGCGCGATAGGCCTCGGCGTCGAGGAGATGGCGCCCCTGCGCGTCGCGGACATGGACGTGGATCAGGGCCGCGCCGGCCTCCGCGACCTCGGCGGCGGTGCGGGCGATCTCCCGTTCCGTGATCGGCAGGGCCGGATGGTCGGCCCTGGTGCGGGTGGCGCCGTTGGGGGCGTTGGCGAGGATGAGCGGCGGCCAGCCGGCGTCCTGGGTCATGGTCGGGAGGTCTCTCAACGGAAAGAAGGTCAATCGCCCGCGCTCAGGCCGAGGCGCCGCATGCGGTCGGAGAGGGTCTTGCGCGGCAGGCCGAGCGCCCGCGCCGCCTCGGCGATGCGCTGGCCCGAGGCCTTCAGCGCATCCTCGATGACGAGGCGCTCGACCCGGTCGAGCAGGGCGTCGAGCCCCGGCGCCGCGTCGGGACCGCCGGCGAGATCCGGGCTGAGGAAGCCGAGCACCGCCCGCTCGGCGGCGTTCTTGAGTTCGCGCACGTTGCCCGGCCAGTCGGCGAGCATCAGCGAGCGGCGCAGCGACGGCGGCACCTCGATCACCGGGCGCTGATACTTCACCGCCGCCTGGACGAGGAACAGCTCGAACAGGAGCGGGATGTCCTCCCGGCGCTCGCGCAAGGGCGGCAGGGTCAGCGTCACGACGTTGAGGCGGAAGAACAGGTCGCGGCGGAAGCGGCCGGCTTCCGAGAGCGCGTCGAGATCCTCCTTGGTGGCCGCCACCACCCGCAGGTCCACCGGCACGCTGGTGTTCGAGCCGAGGCGCTCGACGCGCCGCTCCTGCAGCACGCGCAGGAGCTTCACCTGGAGCGCCAGCGGCATGCTCTCGACCTCGTCGAGGAACAGCGTGCCGCCGCTGGCATGCTCGACCTTGCCGATGCGGCGCTTGCCCGCTCCCGTGAAGGCGCCGGCCTCGTGGCCGAACATCTCGCTCTCGAACATGCTCTCGGGGATGGCGCCGCAATTGACCGCCACGAAGGGCTTGGCCGCGCGCCCGCCCCCCTCGTGCAGGGCGCGGGCGACCTGCTCCTTGCCCGCCCCGGTCTCGCCGAGCACCAGCACGTCGGCGGCGGCGGAGGCCAGGGCGGCGACGTCCTCGCGCAGGCGGCGGATCGCCGGCGACTGGCCGACGAGGCAGCGCTCCACCGCCCCCTCGCGCGCGTCGCCGCGGCCGAGGGCGTCGCGCAGGCGGCGGTTCTCCATCACCAGCGCCCGCTTCTCCAGGGCGCGCCGGACCACCTCGACGAAGGCGTCGTTGACGAAGGGTTTTTCGATGAAGTGGTAGGCGCCCTCGCGCATGGCGGCGACCGCCATGGCGATGTCGCCGTGGCCGGTGACGAGCACCACCGGCAGTTCCGCGTCGCGGCGGCGGATGTCGGCGAGGAGGGCGAGCCCGTCGCTGCCCGGCAGGCGCACGTCGCTGACCACGACGCCGGAAAACTCGCGGCCGATGGCCGGCAGGGCCGCCTCGGCGCTCTCGAAGCTCTCGACGGCGAACCCGGCGAGCTGGAGCGCCTGCTCCATGGCGAGGCGGACCATCTCCTCGTCGTCGATGAGCACGACCCGCGGGGCGGCCGGCCCGGCCTCAGGAAACATGGCTGATCCTCTGGCGTGCCCGCTCCGGCGCGGGCGTCCCGACCGCTTCCTGAGCCGTCTCGCGCGCCACGTCCATCACGAGGTCGAAGGCCAGCCCGCCGCCGGGCATCGGCCGGGGCTGGAGCGTGGCGCCGAATTCGCGGGCGATGGCCAGCGAGATCGGCAGGCCGAGGCCGAGCCCCTCCCCCGCCGGCTTGGTGGTGAAGAACGGATCGAAGATGCGGCTGAGCGCCGCCGCGTCGAGGCCCGGCCCGTTGTCCTCGACGCTGAGCACGACCTGCCCGTCCCCGGCCCAGGCGCGCACCGCGACCTCCGCGCCCGGCCGGCCCTTGACCGCGTCGAGGGCGTTGCCGACGAGGTTGATCAGCACCTGCGACAGGCGGATCGGCTCGAACACCACCCATTGCGCCGCCGGGTCGAGATCGGTCGTCACCCGCGCCCCCGCGTCGCGGATGCGGGCGGAGAGGATCGCGAGGCTCTCCGAGACGGCCACGCCGACATCGACTGCGACCCGTTCCGTCCCTGAGCGGCGGGAGAAGCTGCGCAGCTGGCCCGTGATCTTGCCGAGCCGATCGACCAGGGAGACGATGCGGGCGAGGTTGGCCGCGGCCTCCGCCTCCCGTCCCTGGCGCAGGAAGGCCGAGGCGTTGTCGGCGAGCCCCCGCAGCGCGGCGAGCGGCTGGTTCAGCTCGTGGGTGATGCCCGCCGCCATCTGGCCGAGCGTGGCCATCTTGGCGGCCTGGACCAGCTCGCCCTGGGTCTCCCGCAGGTCGCCCTCGGCACGGGTCCGCTCCTCGATCTCCCCCGCGAGCCTGAGATTGGCCGCGCTCAGGTCGGCGGTGCGGGCCGCGACCTTGGCCTCCAGCTCGCGCTGCGCCGCGCGGTTCTCGCGCACCCGCCGCAGGTGCTGGCTGCCGTAGAGGCCGATCAGGCCGAGCACGACCAGCGTCAGGATCGCGCCGACGCGGGCGCTGCGCCCGGCGATGGCCACCGGCGCGGCGTCGGCGAAGAGCAGCAGCGTCCAGCCATAGGCCGACACCGCTTTCTCCTCGAACAGGGCGCGGCTGCGCGGCACCACCTCGGAATGCTCGACCAGGGGCGCGCCGCCGACCGTCTCCGCCCGGCCGAGATCGATCGGCGGGTAGGTCTCGCGCCCGTACTGGCGCGTGCGCGCCATCTGCGCGCGGGCGGCCTCGTCGAGGGGCTTCGTCGCGTGGAACTTGAGGGCGGGGTCGGAGGCGAGGAAGACGATGCCGTTCTCGTCGGCGACCAGCACGCGGTCGGTGCCCTCGCGCCAGATCGCCTCCAGCGGATCGAGGCTGACCTTGGTCGCCACCACACCGCGCACCGCGCCGTCGATGATGACGGGGGCGCTGATGAAGTAGCCGGGCACCCCGGTCACGGTGCCGATGGCGTAGAACCGCCCGGTGCGCCCCGCCCGCGCTTCGGTGAAGTAGGGCCGGTAGGAGAAATCCTGGCCGACATAGCTCTGGGACGTCTCCCAGTTCGAGGCGGCGATGGTCAGGCCCGAGGGGATCAGCAGGTAGACGACGCCGCCCCCCGCATCGCGGCTCAGCCGCTTGAGATAGGCATTGACGGTGGCGACCTGCGCCGCGTCGTCGGGCGCGGCCAGCACCTGCCGGACCCGGGGGTCGAGGGCGGCCGCCGCCGGCAGGAAGCCGAAGCGCTCGATCGCGCCCTCCAGGGTCTGCGCGTAGATCTCCGCCCGCTGACGGGCGTCGGCGGCGAGGCTCGCGGCCACCCGGTCCTCGGCCACGTCGCCCGCCTTGATCACGACGAGGAGAGCCGCGACCGCGAGGGCGGCGAGAAGCAGGACGCGCACGGCCTTGGCGTGGGGGAAGGGCGTCACTCTCATGGATCAGACGAGGCTTTGCGCCGCCGTCATGCGTGGCGGGCGGGCTCGGAGCCTAACATGTCGGCGTCGCGCTCTGGATTGCTTCGCCTGCCGGCTCGCAATGACGGAAAGGCAACGCATGCTCCGTCATTGCGAGGCAAAGCCGAAGCAATCCAGCGGCACGCCGGCGGCCGATCTCGCGCCGCGGCCTGGAAAGCCGCGGCGGCAATGCTCAATCCGTCGTCAGCCCCTTCATCTCCACCTCTTCGAAGCGGTGCTGCTCGGCGGTGACGAGGGCCGAGAGGTCGCGCTTCAGGGCGTTGAAGGCGGCCGAGGCGCTGTCGCGCGGGCGCGGCAGCTCGACCCGGATGTCGCGCTTGATCGTGCCGGGGCGGTAGGTCAGCACCACGATGCGGTCGGCCAGATAGATCGATTCCTCGATCGAGTGGGTGACGAACACGATGGTCTTGCCGGTCGCCGCCCAGATGCGGAGCAGCTCGTCCTGAAGCGAGCGGCGGGTCAGGGCGTCAAGGGCGCCGAAGGGCTCGTCCATCAGCATCACCGGGCTGTCCAGCGCCAGAACGCGGGCGATCGCCACCCGCTGGCGCATGCCGCCGGACAGGTCCTTGGGGAAGCGGTCGCGGAACTCGGCCAGCTTGAGCATGTCGAGGAGTTCGGCCACCCGCGCCTCGATCGCGGCGCGGCCCATGCCCTTGATCTCGAGACCGAAGGCGATGTTCTGCGCCACGCTCATCCAGGGGAACAGCGCGTATTCCTGGAACACCATGCCCCGGTCGGGACCCGGCTCGGCGACCGGACGGCCCTCGACGGTGATGCCGCCGCGGGTCGGGTGCGAGAAGCCGGCGATGGCGTTGAGCAGGGTCGATTTCCCGCAGCCGGAGGGGCCGAGCAGGCAGACGAACTCGCCCCGGTTGACGGTGAGGTCGATGTCCTTGAGGGCGACGACCTCACCGCCGGGGACGGGGAAGACCTTGTCCACGCCGGTGACCACGATGTGGGCGGCGGCGCGGGAGGGGGCGTGGGAGGCGGCGGCCAGGGGCGGCGCGGCCGGCCCGGCGACCGGGACGGCGTCCTGCGTGACGGCGTCGAGGGGATGCGGTTGCACGGACATGGGCTGCCTCACGATTCCAGGCCGCGGTGCCAGCGGAGCAGGTGGTTGTTGAGGCGGCTCACGCCCATGTCGATCATCAGGCCCAGCGCCCCGATGGTCAGCATCCCGGCGATGATCTTGTCGGACCAGAAGTACTCGCGCGCCTCCAGGATGCGGAAGCCGAGGCCGTTGTTGACCGCGATCATCTCGGCCACGATCACCACGATGAAGGCGGTGCCGATGCCGATCCGCGCCCCCGACAGGATGTAGGGGGTGGCCGCCGGCAGGATGACCCGCCGGAAGATCGTCATCCGGCTGGCCCCGAGGCTGCGGGCGGCGCGGATGTAGATCCCGTCCACGTGCCGCACGCCGGCGATGGTATTCATCAGCACCGGGAAGAAGGCGCCGATGGCGATGAGGAACACGGCGGGCGCGTTGCCGAGTCCGAACCACAGGATCGAGAGCGGGATGTAGGCGATCGGCGGGATCGGCCGCAGCACCTGCATCAGGGGGTTGATGTGGCGGTAGATCAGGTCGCTCGAACCCATGAACAGGCCGAGCGGCAGGGCGAGCCCGGCGCCGACGGCGAAGCCGACGACCACCCGGTAGAGCGAGGCCAGGGCGTCGTGCAGCATCTCGCCCGAGAACAGCCACGCGAACCAGGAGCCGTGCGCCGGGTCATAGGCTTCGAGGGGGGCGAGATAGGCCCACCAGCGCACCGCGACCGCGGCGGGCGAGGGCAGCACCATCGGGTTGACGAGCCCGGCCGTGCAGGCGAGCTGCCAGATCACGAGGACGGCGATGGGAACCGCGAGGCCCTCGGCCAGGGGTTTGAGACGCGAGGCGTTCACGCGACGTCCTCCTCAGTTCGTGCCGGCGGAAGCCTTAGCGGCCTCCAGCAGGTCGAGCTTCACCCAGTCGGCGGCCTTGGCGGGCTTCGACATCTTGCCGATGCCGTGCTCGGCCATGACGTCCGTTGTCTTCTGGATGTGGTCGGCGCTCATCTCCAGGGTGTAGGGCGAGTTGGCCAGCGCCTCCTGGAACTCGGGGCCGGTGAGCTGGCCCTTGAACACGTCCTGCGTGACGAAGGTCTCGGCGACCTTCGGGTCGTCCATGAAGGTCTTCTGCGCCTTGACGAAGCATTCCATGAACTTGGACGCGACCGCCTTCTTGTCGTTGTAGAACTTCTCCGTCATCACCAGGGTGCGGATCGGCGAGCCGACCGGCGTGTCGTAGGGCTTGAGCACCTCGACGCCGAAGCCGCGGGCGATGGCCTGGGCCGATTGCGGCTCGGTCTGCATGATCGCGTCGACCTGCTTCTGCAGCAGCGCCTGGTTCAGGTCGGGATAGCCGAGATAGATCAGGTTGACGTCGCGGGCCTTCAGGCCGTGCTTGGCCATCTCGGCGCCGAGCAGCACCTCCTGGATCGAGCCGCGGGTGACGCCGACCTTCTTGCCCTTGAGGTCGGCCGCCGACTTGATGCCGGATTCCGGCGTCGCCAGCAGGCGGGCGCCGCCCTTGGCGAAGCCGCCGACGATGTAGACGGGCGCGCCGTTGCCGCGGGCGGAGATCACCGCCTCGGAGGCGGTGGCGCCGACATCGAGTTCGCCGGCGAGCATCGCCTGCATGATGTCCGGGCCCTTGGCGAAGATCTTGAGATCGACGGTGATGCCGCAGTTCTTGGCGATCTCCTTGACGTAGGAGACGCCGGCGAAGTGGGCGAGCTTCAGGTTGCCGACCCGCACCACCTCCTGCGCGGAGAGCGGCAGCGGCGCGAGCACCACGGCGGTCGCGGCGGCGAGGATCGCGAGACGGCGACGCGTGAAACGGAGGCGTTCGAACAAGGGGCTTCTCCCGGATGGCCCGGCTCTGCGGCCGGTGCGGATGGCCCATTCCTTTTGCAGAGCGCATGCCAGCCATGCAGAAGGCGCCCGAATCCGCGCAATCGCCTGGGTCGCAAGAGGTTTTTTGAAGCGGCTGGCTCAGGGCCTACCGGAAGAAGCGGCGGATTTCCGCCACCCGGCCCGACGAGGCGGCGAAAAACCGCCGCCGGCAGGGCACGCCGGATCCGCGGCGTCAGTCGAACGGCACGAGGACGATGGCGTCCCCTTCGAGCCGGGCCTGGACGGCCTGCCCCCAGCGGGCGCCGCCGAGATCGTCGGCGGTCTTGTAAAGGCCGTCGATGGCGATGAGTTCCGGCTCGAACTTGCGGGCGAGGATGCGCGCGCCCGGATCGCCCACGGCGCCGGCGATGGCCCGGCCGCGCAGGGCGCCGTAGACGTGGATCGAGCCGCCGGCGATCACCTCCGCCCCCGAGGCCACCGAGCCGAGCACGGTCACGTCGCCGTCGAGATGCTGGATCACCTGCCCCGAGCGCACCGGCGCGTCGAGGACGAAGGAGCGCGGCCGGGGCGGGGCCGGGGGCGCCACCAGGGCCGGCGCCGACACGTGAGCCGACGCGGCGGGCGCCTCGGCCGGCGTCGCCGCGCCGGGCTCGGGCGGTGCGATGTCCTCGACCGGCTTGCCGCCCACCAGCGGCGGCGGGAAGCCCGGCCCGAGCGAGGTCGGGCCGATGCCCTCGATGCCGAGGATGGTGATCGAGCGCCGGTTCAGTTCCTCGCAGAGATGGGCGAGGTCCGAGCGCTCGAAGCGCAGGCCGGTCACGTCGAGGATGATCGCCCGCACCGCGAAGAAGGCGGGCGCGCGCTGCTTCAGGGCGTCGAGCTCGGCGAGCCACTGGTCGATCGGCGGCACGGGGGCCAGCACCATCGCCAGGAAGGAGCGGCCGCGGAAGCGGATCGGGGGACGGTCGGTCACGGGTTCATTCGCGGCGAGGGGATCATGCCGGACAGCTTATGGCAGATCGCGCGCCGCGCCGCATGAGCGGGCGGATTCCTCAACAGCAAAGGCGCCCGGGGGCCTTCCCTCACCGGTGTCCAACCCGGCCGACCCGGAGTGAGAGCGGAAAGGACACGGGCTTGACCGCATCCGGATCACCCCACGCGGCCGCCAACGCCGCCTGGAACGTCTCGACCGGGCCGCGACCGACAGCCTTCTCCGCCGCCCGCACCGCCGACCACGTCTCGATGTAGCCGATCAGGTCGGCCAGCCGCCAAGCCACCTCGATGCTGAGCCCGGGCGCATCCAGCGCCGGGAATGGAAAGGGCAGAGAACGGTAGCCGTCCTCGACATGCCGACGCTCCGGCGGCCAGTAGGGTCCGATCACGGCGTCGTAGAAGTGCCGGACGACCCTGTCGGCGGGTGCGTCCGCGACGTGCAGCACGCCGTAGGTGATCAGGGCCAGCACCGCCCCGGGCCGGGCGACGCGGCGCACCTCGTCGTAGAAGGAATCGAGGTCGAGCCAGTGCGCCGCCTGCGCAACGGCGACGAGGTCGGCGCTCGCATCCGGCAGGCCGGACCGCTCGGCCGGCGTCGCGCGGTAACGCACCCGGTCATGCGGCGTCGCCGCCGCGATCTGCGCGGCGCTGGCATCGATGGCGACCACCTGCGCGAATCGTTCGGCCAGACGCGTGGAGAGCTGACCGGTGCCGCAGCCCGCATCCAGAGCGAGAGCCCGGCCGGGCGCCGCCTCCGCCAGGAAATCCACCAGCGCCGCCGGATAGGTCGGCCGATGCGCGGCGTAGCCGGCATTGTGGGTCGAGAAGTGATCCTTGAACGCGCTCATGCGAATGGTTCCTCCCCCCCCGGCGGCTCCGCCCGGGTCGCATGGCATGTCCCACGGGCAGGGGTAACCGCCCCTTCCGCGGCCAGCCCGCACTTGCCGGATCGACCGCCAGCTTATATTGCGACGCGATACCGCCCGAATCCGTACACTGGCGTCACGACCGTCGAAGCACGGCCCGCGACACGCCGCTTTATGGCCGGGCTCCACGTTTCCGAACGTTTTCGAGACCCCGATGAAGCTGCGCAACATCGCCATCATCGCCCACGTCGACCATGGCAAGACGACGCTGGTCGACAAGCTGCTCCAGCAGTCCGGCACCTTCCGCGAGAACCAGCGGGTCGAGGAGCGGGCGATGGACTCGAACGACCTCGAGAAGGAGCGCGGCATCACGATTCTCGCCAAGGCGACCTCGGTCGTCTGGCAGGACACCCGCGTCAACATCGTCGACACGCCCGGCCACGCCGATTTCGGCGGCGAGGTGGAGCGCATCCTCTCCATGGTCGACGGCGTGATCGTGCTGGTCGACGCGGCCGAGGGGCCGATGCCGCAGACCAAGTTCGTGGTCGGCAAGGCGCTGAAGATCGGGCTGCGCCCGATCGTGGCCATCAACAAGGTCGATCGGCCGGACGCGCGCATCAACGAGGTCGTCAACGAGGTGTTCGACCTGTTCGCGGCCCTCGACGCCACCGACGAGCAGCTCGACTTCCCGATCCTCTACGGTTCGGGCCGCAACGGCTGGATGGCCGATTCGCCCGACGCCTCGCCGGATGTCGGCCTCGCACCTCTGTTCGACCTCGTGCTCAAGCACGTGCCGCAGGCCCGCGTCGAGGAGGGTCCGTTCCGGATGCTCGGCACGTTGCTCGAAGCCAACCCGTTCCTCGGCCGCATCATCACCGGGCGTATCGCCTCGGGCACGGTGAAGCCGAACCAGTCGATCAAGGTGCTCTCGCGTGACGGCAAGGTCGTGGAGACCGGCCGCGTCTCGAAGATTTTGGCCTTTCGCGGCCTTGAGCGTGCTCCCATCGACGTGGGCGAGGCCGGCGACATCGTCTCCATCGCCGGTCTGCTCAAGGGTACCGTGGCCGACACCTTCTGCGATCCGGCCGTCAACGAGCCGATCCAGGCCCAGCCGATCGACCCGCCGACCGTCACCATGTCCTTCATCGTCAACGATTCGCCGCTGGCCGGCACCGAGGGCGACAAGGTCACGAGCCGGATGATCCGCGACCGCCTGTTCAAGGAGGCCGAGGGCAACGTCACGCTCAAGATCGAGGAAGCCGCCGACAAGGACTCGTTCTACGTCTCCGGCCGCGGCGAGTTGCAGCTCTCGATCCTGATCGAGACCATGCGCCGCGAAGGGTTTGAGATTGCCGTGTCCCGGCCGCGCGTCGTGCTGGAGAAGGACGAGAACGGCGAGGTTCTCGAGCCGGTCGAGGAGGTCGTGATCGACGTCGACGAGGAGTATTCCGGCGTCGTCGTGCAGAAGATGTCCGAGCGCAAGGCCGAAATGATCGAGATGCGGCCCTCGGGCGGCAACCGTCTCCGGCTCGTCTTCCACGCTCCGACCCGCGGCCTGATCGGCTACCAGGGCGAGTTGATGACCGACACCCGCGGCACCGCGATCATGAACCGCCTGTTCAAGGCCTACGAGCCTTACAAGGGCGAGATCGCCGGCCGCCGCAACGGCGTGCTGATCTCGAACGACAAGGGCGAGGCCGTGGCCTACGCCATGTGGAACCTCGAAGACCGCGGCCCGATGATGATCGAGCCCGGCGCCAAGGTCTACCAGGGCATGATCGTCGGCGAGCACAACCGCGAGAACGACCTCGAGGTGAACGTGCTCAAGGGCAAGAAGCTCACCAACATCCGCACCACTTCGAAGGACGAAGCCGTGCGCCTGACGCCGCCGATCCGGATGACGCTGGAGAAGTCGCTGGCCTGGATTCAGGACGACGAGCTGATGGAAGTCACGCCGAAGTCGATCCGCCTGCGCAAGATCCACCTCGACCCGAACGACCGCAAGCGCTTCGAGCGCTCGAAGGAAGCGCTCTCGGCCTAAAACCTACCCGATCGAACCGAGAAGGCCCCGGTGCGGCGAACGCACCGGAGCCTTTTTGCATGGAACGCCGCCTCGATCCGATCCCGTCGGATGTCACCGGTTGCCCACTCCCCCAAGGGCCACCGATCGTCTCCACTGCTTTTGCACCCGACAGCCGGCAAACATTCAACGGAGCAATCCGCGTGTCCCCTTCCCCCTTGTCGGGAGGGGTTCGGTTTGGGGGTGGTGCAGGAGGCACCGCCGCGCTCGATCCGGCGCCACCCCCACCTCCTGCCTCCTCCCCGCAAGGGGGAGGAGAGACGCTCCGGCATGCCAGCACAGAGCGGCGACATCGCCGCCCTTGCGCTGCGCCTCGGCACCGCCCCCGCCAGGGCCGCCTCCTCCTCCAGTGCCCGGGCGCGCGTCGCAAGCACGGTCGACTCGGACCGGCCATCGCCACGGCGTCCATGGCGCCCTTGCCGGCACCGGATGCCTCGATCCGGCCCGCCTGCTCCCGGGTCGCGCATCAGCGCGCTCGCGCGCTCGGCGACGTCGCGGATCCGTGATCCGCGAGCCTGATTCGCATCGGTCACAGGATCCGGCGATCCGGGCGGCACAGGCTGGCTTAAGGATTGTTTCCGCCGGCACATTTCAGCCAAGCCGTTGGCGGGAAGCCGTTTTTCGGGACGAGAGCGTGTGGTGGAAACATCCTGCCCGGCAATTCTTGCCCAGCACCCGGAAAAATTAACCCCCCGGTAACCATCCGGGCGGTCAATGGGTGCGTCGGTAAGGAAACGTCAACGCCCGTGACCAGCCCCGCTCCCACCCGCCCCTCACTGCCCCTGCGAGGCCGCGTGTTCCGCGCCGTCTCGCTGGCGCCGGAAGCTCCCCTCGCCGAATGGCTCGCCCTGCTGGACGCGGCCCTGAAGCGCTCGGCCACGCTCTTCGACGACCGGGCCGTGATCCTGGACGTCGCCGGCCTGAACGCCGCGCCGTCCGAGTTGGAGAGCCTGATCGCGGAACTGTCGGCCCGCAAGCTCCGCATCCTCGGCATCGAGGGCGCGGAGGCTCCCCTGCCCTCGCTCCTGCCGCCGCGGCTCGTCGGCGGCCGCCCCGTGGGCGACGTCTTCGAGGCGCCGGCTCACGAGGAAGAGAAGCCGGGCGTGTCGTCCCTCACCATCGAGGGCTCGGTGCGCTCGGGGCAAAGCATCGTCCACCGGGAGGGGGACGTGACCGTGATGGGCTCGGTGTCCTCGGGCGCCGAGATCCTCGCGGGCGGCTCCATCCACGTCTACGGCGCCCTGCGCGGGCGGGCCATCGCGGGCGCCGCCCGCAACCCTCGCGCACGCATCTACTGCCGCAAGTTCGAGCCCGAGCTTCTCGGCATCGACCGCCTCGTCCGCACGGCCGAGGACATGGGCACTCACCTGCGCGGCCAAGCGGTCCAGATCTGGTCCGACGGCGGCGCGATCAAGATCGCAGCCTTGGGTTAAGGGGAAACGAGAATGGCCAAGGTTCTTTGTGTCACGTCCGGCAAGGGCGGCGTCGGCAAGACCACCACGACGGCAGCGCTCGGTGCGGCGCTGGCGCAGGCCGGCGAGAAGGTCTGCGTGGTCGATTTCGACGTCGGCCTGCGCAACCTCGACCTGATCATGGGCGCCGAGCGCCGCGTGGTCTACGACCTGATCAACGTCACCAACGGCGACGCCAAGCTGCCGCAGGCGCTGATCCGCGACAAGCGCCTGGAGAACCTCTCCCTTCTGCCGGCCTCCCAGACCCGCGACAAGGACGCGCTCACCGACGAGGGCGTCGAGCGCGTGATGGGCGAGCTTCGCGAAAAGTTCGACTGGATCGTCTGCGACAGCCCCGCCGGCATCGAGCGCGGCGCCCAGCTCGCCATGCGCCACGCCGACGTGGCGGTGGTGGTCACGAACCCCGAGGTCTCCTCGGTGCGCGATTCGGACCGGATCATCGGGCTCCTCGACTCCAAGACCGTGCGCGCCGAGCGCGGCGACTCGATCGAGAAGCACCTGATCCTGACCCGCTTCGACCCGGCCCGCGCCGACCGCGGCGACATGCTCAAGGTCGATGACGTGCTGGAGATCCTCTCGATCCCGCTGCTCGCCATCATCCCGGAGAGCCTCGAAGTCCTGCGCGCCTCGAACGTCGGCTGCCCGGTGACGCTCAACAACCCGCTCTGCGCGCCCTCCCGCGCCTACATCGACGCCGTGCGCCGCCTGAAGGGCGAGACCGTGCCGATGGCGATCCCGTCCGACCGCAAATCCCTGATCAACAAGCTGTTCACACGGAGGGCCGCATGAGTGTTCTGACCTTCCTCAAACCCCGCGGCTCGGGCTCGGTGGCCCGCGAGCGCCTGCAACTGATCCTCGCGCACGAGCGCGCGGAGAACGGACGGCCCGACCTGATCATCACCCTGCGCGAAGAGATCCTGAACGTGATCGCCAAGCACGTCACGGTCGAGCGCGACAAGGTGCAGATCAAGCTGGACCGGGGCGAGGGCGTCTCGACGCTCGGCGTCGACATCGAATTCCCGGTGGACGCCGTCCTCAGCCAGAAGCCGAAAGCGAAGCGCGCCAGCGCCTGAGCGTCTCTCACGAAACGCCCGCTGCCCTTTCATCGCCAGAGCCAGAACGGCCAGCGATCGGGAGTTTTGTGAAACACTCCGAATTGGGATCTCGAAACCTCGTAGAAGCCCGCGCCGTCGGATCGATGGCGCGGGCTTCTCTCGTTTCGCCGATGCCGCGGAATTCGATCCTGCGCTCGTCGGGCGGCCGTCCCTATCCAGGAGCGCGACACGGATCGCGCCCCTCCCCCTCACGCCCGCCGCGTCAGCCGGAAGGCGGGGGCGTGGTCGGGCTGGGTCGTCACCACGGCCGCCGGCAGCACCGGGCGGGCGTCCGCCCGCTCGATCCGGAAATGCCCGACGATCCGGCTCAGCGCGAGGGTCGCCTCGGTCAGCGCGAAGGCCGCGCCGATGCAGACCCGCGGCCCGGCGCCGAAGGGCAGGTAGGCGAAGCGGGGCACGGGCGGCGCGCCGGGCAGGAAGCGGCTCGGATCGAAGGCGTCGGGGTCGCGCCACAGCCGGCGATGACGGTGCAGCAGCCAGGGCGAGATCGTCACGCTGTCGCCGGGCCGGACGCTCTCGCCGGCGAGCACGTCCGGACGAAGCGCGCGGCGGGCCAGCACGAAGGCGGGCGGGTAGAGCCGCATCGTCTCCTCGATCACCGCGCGGGTG
The DNA here is from genome assembly GCF_040270385.1 of Methylorubrum podarium. Taxonomy (NCBI): domain Bacteria; kingdom Pseudomonadati; phylum Pseudomonadota; class Alphaproteobacteria; order Hyphomicrobiales; family Methylobacteriaceae; genus Methylorubrum; species Methylorubrum podarium. Next base: position 80,575 of record NZ_JBELQE010000105.1, read on the forward strand.
AACGGCTTGTCCGCACGCGTGGATTCCGCCGCGACGGCCGCTTGCGCCTCCGGCGCGAGCGCGAGCAGGGTGCAGGCCCAGAGCAGGGTCACCGCCGTGGTCTCGTGCCCGGCCAGGATCATGGTGGCGACCTGATCGCGCAGTTCCTCGTGCGAGAAACCCCGGCCGGTCTCCGGATCGCGGGCGGCGCGCAGGAGGTCGAGCAGATCGCGGGCCTCACCCTGATGCCGCCCGCCCTGGCCCTCGTCGCGGTCGGCGATGACCCGATCGAGGAAGGCGACCCAGTCGCGGCGGAAGCGGGCGCGGGCCCGGTCGAGCGGCGTGGCGAAGCGCAGGGGCACGAGCAGGTCGGTCAGGTGCGGGCGCCCGAGCCGCGCAGCGTAGGCTTCGAGGAAGCCGCGCAGGCGCTCGCCGTGATCCGCCATGCCGACGGAGAACATGGTGCGCCCGGCAATCTCCAGGGCAAGCCGCTGGAGCGCGGCGAACAGATCGACCGGCCCGCGCGCCGCCGCGCCGTCGAGGGCGGCGACCGCCTCGTCGCTCGCCGAGAGGATGTGGGGCACCAGCGTCTCCACCGCCCGGGGGGTGAAGGCGGGGGCGAGCGTCCGCCGCTGGTGGCGCCACGCCGTCCCCTCGCTGATGAGCAGGCCGTCGCCGAGCATCGGCCGCAGCAGGCGGATGGTGATCGGGGTGCGGGCGTAGTGGGCGGCGTTGTCCACCAGCACGCGCCGCACGAGGTCCGGGTCGCTGACGGTGAAGCGGGTGCGCCCGAACAGCCGGCGGCGGCGCAAGGGGGCCTCGTAGGCGGAGGCTGGCCAGCAGAGGATACCGTTGACCCGCATCGCCGCGATGAAGCGCAGCGTCGGCAATTCCCGCTCCGGCGGCGCCGGCACCGGCGGCACCAGACGCGCCGCCGCCTGTCCGGGCGGAGCCTGCATGTCCATTCCGTCCGTTCCTCTCGCGCCCGTGATCGGGCGATCGCGAAGCGTTCTAGGCGCTCATGCCCGCCGGGGCGAGCGCAACCGCGGAAGGATTCGGCGGGAGATATGGTCCAGGGGCGGTCCTGCGCCCGTCGTCCGGCGGCGCAATCGCGTCCGCGTGTCCCACGACCCCGGCGCCGTCGGCCAAGTACCGGCCAAGGGCGAGTCCCCCGGAACCGGACATTCAATCGGGACCCGCGAAGGGCCGAACGCGCCGTGAGATGTCGGCCACGGCCGATCGCAGGTTCGGCGTCGCGTGATCGATGAAGGCCCGCATGGCGACGTTCCGCCGTGGGATCGGGTGGAAGACCAGGTGCACCGGGGAGGGCGCCGGCTCGAACGCGCGCAGGAGCGGGACGAGGCGGCCCGCCTCGATGTGCTCGGCGACCTGGTAGGCCATCACGCGGCAGATGCCGCCTCCGCGGAGGGCGGCATCGATGGCGGCGCCGGCGATGTTGAGGGCGATGCGGGGCTGGATCGTCTGCGACAGGGGCCGGTGACGGCCCGGTCGAGGGTCGATGAACGGCCACAGCTCGCGTGCGGCGCCGTCGTCCGTCCCGAGGCAGCGATGCTGCTGGAGGTCGCCGGGCGTTGCCGGGCGACCCGCCCGGTCGAGATAGCTCGGCGCCGCGCAGAGCAGTCGGCGCATCTCGCCGAGCCTGACCGCCACGAGGCTCGAAACCGGCAGCGGCGCGAGCCGGATGGCGGCGTCCACCCCCTCCTCGACGAGGTTCACGACCCGGTTGAGCAGGAGCACGCGCGCGCTCACCTCGGGATGCGCCTCGAGGAACCTTTCGAGGATCGGCATCAGCACCTTCTGGCCGAAGAGCTCCGGCGCGGTCAGGACGATGCGCCCCGTGACGCGCGTCGTCGCCGAGCCGGCTTCGTCCGCCTCGGCGAGTTCGGCCAGCACGCTTCGGTACACCATCACCTGGCGCTCGCCGCGCTCGGTCAGCCTCAGGGAGCGGGTCGAGCGATGGAGCAGGCGCTCGCCCAGGCCGGCCTCCAGCATGGCGACCGCGCGGGTGACGGTGGCCGGCGAGTGCCCGAGCCTGCGCGCGGCCGCGGCGAGCGAGCCTGCCTCGACGACCGTCACGAAGACGGCCATGGCATCGAGCCGGTCCATCGTTGCAGATCCTGGAATTTGAGATTGCAGTCGCCGAGACTTGTTGCAGATCGCGTGAAAAGCCACCCTCCGGCCTATCGAAAGGCATGGAGGAGAAGCGGCCATGACGGCGACCCTGAACGGTCCGGATCGGCGCAACGTGCTCGCGGCTCTGGGTGTGGGCGTCGCCGCGATGCCGCTCGCGGCCTGGCCGGCTAGGGCCGACACATCCGCCCCGCGCTCCTCCGCTTCCCCGGAGATCCATCGGATGACGACGAGCTACGCAACCAAACGGGTCGACGATGTCGAGGTGTTCTATCGCGAGGCCGGTCCCCGCGACGCGCCCGTGCTGCTCCTGCTGCACGGCTTCCCGACCGCCTCGCACATGTTCCGCGACCTGATCCCGCTGCTGGCGGACCGCTACCGGGTCATCGCGCCCGACCTGCCGGGCTTCGGCAACACCGTCGCGCCGCCACGGGCGCAGTTCGCGTACAGTTTCGACCGCCTCGCGGAGGTCGTCGAGTCTTTCGTCGATGCGATGGGGCTGAGCCGTTACGCCCTCTACATCTTCGATTACGGTGCCCCGACCGGCCTTCGCCTGGCCATGCGCCATCCCGAACGGGTCAGCGCCATCGTCACCCAGAACGGCAACGCCTACCTCGAGGGTCTCAGCCGCGAATGGGAACCCTGGCAGGCCTATTGGCGCGACCCGAGCCCGGCGAACCGCGAGGCCTGTCGCGCCGCGCTCAGCGACGCGGCCATCGACGTCCAGTACCGGCAGGGCGCACCCGCCGGCCTCGTCTCACCCGACGGTCTGACGCTGGACAAGCACTTCATGCGCCGGCCCGAGGCGCAGGAGATTCAGCTCGACCTGATCCTGAGCTACCGCACGAACGTGGCGCTCTACCCCGCGTTTCAGGCCTATTTCCGCGCGCACCGACCGCCGCTGCTCGCGGTCTGGGGCCGGAACGATCCGTTCTTCATCCCGCCCGGCGCGGAGGCCTACCGGCGCGACCTGCCCGAGGCGGAGATCCACTTCCTCGACACCGGGCATTTCGCGCTGGAAACGCACCACGCCGAGATCGCGCGGCTGATGCGCGACTTCCTCAAGCGCAAGGTGGCGGACGGCTGATACGGTTTCCGGCTGATCACCTCGGGCCTTGCCTGATTCGTCATCGCGAGGCGGAGCCGAAGCGATCCAGCGCGCCGCCCTAACCGGAAAGGTCGCGCCCTGGATTGCCACGGCTTCGCCTCGCAATGACGGGGGAGAAACCGAAGTGATCAAACGGAAGCCGTACGAGGGGGCTTCAATCCCGAGATCGGGGGAGCGGACGGGCCGCGCACCGTGGGTCCAGGCCGGAGGGTGCGTGGTTCCCGCGGCCTCCTGCGGGAGGCGCTTTCGACGGCCGCGTCAGAGCGGCTCCGGCCTGCCACGCCGGGCGATGGCCGCGCGGGCCGTGCCGGCCCCCCAGGCCTCGTCGGGATCGTCGTCGGCCACCTCGGCCGCAGTCACCGGGACGGCTTCGAGGAGCGGGACGAAGCCGAACGGCAGGTCGGCGATCGCCGCGCCGTCGGCCGCCCCGGCGAGGATCACGTGCGCGAACGGCGCGCACTCGGCCGGGAGGCGGGAGAACAGGATCGCCCCATGCTCGGCCACGTCCCGCGCCACACGATGGCCGTCCGCGACGCGGTCGCCGAGGCTGATCAGGATGTTGGCCCAGAGGCGCACCCGCTCCGCCTCCTCCGCCGGCCCGTCCGGCAGCCGCAGGGCGACCTCGCAGGCGACGCCGTTCTCCGGGTCGGGGATGCCGGCCCAGGGCGTGGACAGGCCGTCGGTGGCGAGCACCACCCCCTCCCCCGCCCCGCCGGCCGGGCGCAGAAGCAGGATGCGGCGATGGGGGCCGAACCATTTCGTCTGGCCGTACATGTTGGCGTTCGAGGCGTCCGCGGCACGGCCGGAGACCAGCCGGCCGCGCCTCTCCCAGAACCGGCGGCGGGCCGCCGCGGCGGCCTCGTAGGCCGGGTCGTCGGGCCCCCGCGGAACGATGCCGGGGTCGAACGCCGTCTCCACTCGGACCCGGCCCGGTTGCCCGAGCAGGGACCGGGGAAAGCGCGCCGGCGCCCAGCGGATCTCGACCCGGTTGAAGGCGGCCCCGCCCGCCGCGGCGAGGCGCTCGACCACCGCGCCGACGGCGTCGAAGGCGCGGCGGGGCTCGGGATCCAGGTAACGTCCCGCGGCGTCGGTGTAGCCGCCCGAGATCTGCGCGTGGCCCGCCTGCATCGTGGTGGCGCTCCAGGCGCCCGCGACTGCCCCCGCCGGGGCGCGGCCGAGATCGGCGCGAAGGTCGCGCTCCGCGTCCGCGATGCCGTAGGGCGTGCCGGCCATGCCGCGTCCTCCCGTCCCGCCCGGATCAGGTTTTCTTGCCCGGCTTCTCCCCGCCGGGGCAATCGCCGAGCCGGCGCATCAGGGTCAGGATCTCGGAGGAGAATTCGGGGCGCCGGGTGATGAGGGTTTGGATGGTGCCCGTCACATTGTCCTTGGAGAAGTGATAGGTCAGGACGACCTTCGATTCCTTGCAATCCATGGCGAAGACGAAGCCGTCGGGCAGGTCGCGGGTCTCGCTCAGACGACAGGCATTGAGAAAACGCGGGTTCGACTGGTACTGCGCCATCGTCTCGCGGCGGAACGCCTCGTAGTCGGCGGAGGCCAGGCAGGCCTCGCCCTTCGCGCCCTGATCCTGAAACCGGCTGTTGCGGCTCTCGGTCTCGTAGAGGCCCGGCACGAAGACCGGCCGCGGCGTCAGGAGCGGTGCCGCCTCGGTCGAAGGCGTCTGCGCCCGGCCACCGCCGCCGAGAAGCAGCACCGCGCCCACGGCGACGAGTCGGATCGCGGTCGTCGTCAGCATGTCGGCGAACCTCTCTTGGTCCGAGCTTTGGTCCGAGCGGGGCCGGCTTCCGGCCGGGCAGCCAGGGACTCCGGCGCCGCGGGCAAGTCAAGCCGACGCGGTCGAGCCGACGCGGCGCGGACCGCCCTATCGACCGAGCAGGGTGGTGATCATGGCCGCCAGCCCGAAATAGGGGCCGATGAAGGCGATGGAGCCGCCCCACAGCAGCACCAGCCAGCCCCAGCCGCCCATGCGGGAGCCGGCCTTGCGCAGGCGCGTCGCCCGCTCGGCGGGCGCGTAGACGCCCTTGCGCCCGGCCCGGCGCGCGGCGCGGGCGGCCGCTGCGATCTGGATGCGGTCGGCCCGGAACGCCGTCGCGGCGGCGGTGCCGGCCCAGAGAAGGAGCGCGAGGATTCCGAGGGCGATCGCCCGGCCCCCGCTCTCCTTCGTCGCGGCCTCCGCGAGCAGGAACGAGAGCCACAGTCCCGCCAGGGTCGCGAGCGCCACGCCCCAGCGGCGATGCGCCACCGCCCAGACATGCGGGGCGAGCAGCGCGTAGAGGGCGAGGTGCCGGGGCGGGGGAAGCTGCCGCCGCATCGCCTCGTAGGCCTTGAGGGCGTGCGGCGCGGATTCGAGGAAGGCGACGGCATCGCCCGCCTGGAGCGGCAGGCGCCCGTGCGGAAAGACCGGCACCGCCACCACCGCCGGATCGCCGGGTTCGGGCGGGATCATGTCGCGCAGGATCTGGGCGACGATGGCCGCATCGCGCGTATCGAAGCGGGCGGCGAGCACCGCATCCTCCCGCGGCCAGCCGAACACCGGGGCGGCGCGCAGGATCGCCGGGCGGGTGGCCTCGACGCGCTTGGCCGTCAACCGTCCGTCCGGACTGCGCCAGAGGCCGAACAGCGCCCGCAACAGCGCCGCCTCCGCCACGGCGCGGGGCCGGGCGGGCAGCCGCCGCGCCCGCGCCAGCCACGGGGTCAGGCTGTCCGGGCCGTCGCGGAGGAAGGGTGGCAGGTCCGATTCGAGCGCGCGGGCGGGGGGTCGAGGTCGCGCACGAGAAGCGCCGGCGCCTCGGGCGCGGAGGCCGCGGCATCCGCATCGCGCGGGAGAGGCGGTTCCGGCGGCGCGGCGAGATCGTCGGCCGGGCCCGGATCCGGCGAGGCGGTCCCCGCGACGCCCTCTACCTGCCCGGCGGTCACGTCCGGGTCGTCGGCCTCCTTGGACGCCTCGGCCGGGAGCCGCCGCGCCTCGGCCAGGGCGCGCTCGCGGGCGGCGAGCAGGGCCTGAAACCCCTCGGCGTCCTCGTCGGGCCGGGTGAGCTTGAGGCGGCGGGCATAGGCGCGGCGGATCGCCGACGCGTCCCGCGTCGGTTCGAGCCCGAGCAGGCGCCAGGCGCTGTCGGTCATGGCGGCGCTCAGAACCGGAAGCGGTGGTCTTCGAGGGCGTCGAGATCGGCGGCGAAGGCCGCCCGCACGGCCTCGGGCTCGCTGCCCGACGCCTCGGCGATCTCCCGCTCGAAGCGGGCGATGCGGCCGGCGACGTGCTGGCGCAGATCGCCGCGCAGCTCCGCGTAGAGCGCGTCGGCGCGGGCCAGCAGCGCCCGGTTCTCCGCCTGCTCCCGCGGCGCGAGCTTGATCGCGGCGAGGGCGGCGAAGCGGGCCTCGATCTCCGCCTCGTCGAGATTGGCGCCGTTGCGGAAGACCTGACGGCGGCGCAGGCCGGTGGAGACCACCGCGACCTCGACCTCCAGCGCGCCGTTGATGTCGTAGGTGAAGCGCACCTCGGCGGTCTCGCTGCCGGCGGGCGCCTTGGGCAGCGTCACCGGGACCTCGCCGAGCGGGATGTTGTCGTCCGGGCGCAGGCTCTCGCCCTGGAACACCTTCACGTCGATGTGGTCCTGGCCGTCGTAGAGCGTGGTGACGCGGTGCGCCCGGCTCACCGGCACGGCGGCGTTGCGCTCGATGATCGGCAGCATCACCTGCGTCGCCCCGGCGGTGCGGGCGTTCTCGGTGACGGCGATGCCCAGCGTGAAGGGGCAGACATCGGTCATCACCACCTCTTCGAGGGCAGCGTGGCGCGCCTTGAGCCCGGCCTGCACCGCCGCCCCCTGCGCCACCGCCGTATCGGGATCGACATGGACCAGGGGCAGCCGCCCGAACAGCCGGGCGACCAGGCTGCGGATCACCGGCATCCGGGTCGCGCCGCCGACGAGGATCACGCCGTCGAGGTCGGCGAGCCGCTTGCCGGAATCCGACAGCGCCCGCTCCAGCGGCGCGCGCAGGCGGTGCAGGAGCGGGGCCGCGGCGGCCTCCAGCCGGGCGCGGTCGAGATGGCCCCGCCGCACTTCCTCGCCGAGCCGGATCTCGTAGGCCGCCTCCGGCGCGGCCGTGAGCCCGCGCTTGACCGCCTCGGCGACCCGCAGCAGGCGGGCGCGGTCCCCCGGCGACAGGCCGTCGTGGGCGACCCGCTGATCCTCGGCGATCGCCGCCGCCAGCACCTCGGAGAAGTCGTCGCCGCCGAGCGCCACGTCGCCGGCGGTGGCGCGCACCTCCATCACGCCCTCGTAGAGTTCGAGCAGCGAGACGTCGAAGGTGCCGCCGCCGAGATCGAACACGAGGACGGTGCCCTCCTGCTTCGACGCGACCCCGTAGGCGAGCGCCGCCGCGGTCGGCTCGTTGACGAGGCGCTCCACCGGCAGGCCGGCGAGGCGGGCGGCGTCGAGGGTGGCCTTGCGCTGGATGTCGTTGAAATAGGCCGGCACCGAGATCACCGCCTCGGTCACCTCCGTCCCGAGATGCGCCTGCGCGTCGGCCTTGAGGCTCTTCAGCACCAGCGCCGACAGCTCCTCCGGGCGGAAGCTCTGGCCGCGGCCGAGCCGGGTGACGTGGCCCGACCCCATCCAGCGCTTGAAGGAGGCGACCGTGCGCTCGGGCTCGGTGGCGAGCCGCTCCCGCGCGGCGCGCCCGACCAGCACCGTCCCGTCCGCGTCGAGGCCGACGACGGAGGGCGTCAGCGGCTCGCCGAGCGCGTTGGGGATGAGCCGCGGTCCCTCCGGCGTCCAGACGGCCACCGCCGAGTTCGTGGTGCCGAGATCGATGCCGACGATCGCCATGAAGCCCCCTTCGGTTCGGGCGGCGCCGGCCCGGCGACGGCCGCCCCGCCGCGGTTATAATAGCAATCGGCGGGGATCCTGACTCGGTGACGGTCTCGCCCGCTCCCGCCGACGTTCCGGGAAGGGCGGACGGTTCAGTCGCCCGCGCGATAGAGGATGTCGGCCAAGCGCCCGCGGCTGCCGGGGCCGAAGACGCTGTCGATGACGGCCCAGGTCGAGGGGCTGAGACCGTGGTCGCTCCGCAGCCGGCGCGGGTCCGCCCGTTCGAGCCGATCCATTTCACCGGCGCATTTCTGGAGCGCGAGCCCCGCCTTGGCGGTCGTCGGCACGTGCCGTTGCGACCGCGTCCCGTCCAGCTCGAACCGGAGGCAGGCCGAAAGATCCTCCTTCAGATTGTCGAAGGGCGCGGCCCCGGCGCCGACGGTGAGGGCCAGGAGGCCGGGGACGAGCAGGACGGCGGCACGAACGGACATCAAGGCGCTCCGGTCACGGTCGATCGACGACGACAACGCGCCGGCCCGCGATTCGCCGCACGGGCAGAACGCGATCGCTGCCGGCGGCTGCGGCGACCCGTGTGGTCTCAGGGCAGATGCCCCGTGCGCTTGGCGATGCGACGGACCGCTTGCGACCGATTTCGTTGAAAAACTCGGGACCGGTCTTGGGCGGTACCACGACCTGCGCTAGGCGGAGAACATATTTCTAAAAGGTCGATCATAAACCGCCTTCGTAGCGGAAATATATCTCATTATAGAGAAAAATCATCTCTAGCGCTCAGCCTAAGATGACGCGTGAAGTGCAGAGCCTGAGTTTTTCAACAAGATCGACCCAGAGGAGCCATTCGGTGTGCCACCTACGAAGGGCTGCTGACGAAGGCAAAGCGAACCTCCGGCGCGTCTGCTGGCGAGATGGAGGGGCTTGGTAGTTGCAACCAGTTCTAGAGCTTCGAGGAAGGTGACGTACCAGAGGGCCGCCCCATTATACTGGAAGAGTTGACCGACCGTCTGGGCTACGGCGCATCATCGGCGCTTCTGGCCGCCGGGTTCAAATTCGTCGATGTGGTAGGCCATCGCGGGTGCCAGTCGTGCGATATGCGGTTGCCATTGTGCCTTTAGGGTAAGGTAAGTCTCCACCCCTGCTCCATCGGGCCTCGTCTCCACACCCGCAGCTGAAAGCCGCCTGAGAGCCTCTGCGAAGCGGATGCGCCATGCCTCGCTCTCAGAGTTGTTCACGTCGGCTGGGGCGGCCAGGTCTCCGGGCAGAAACGTCGTTTCAAGCGTGACGACGAGCAGTGTGGCAACGCGCCAGATCGCATCGACAGCGGCGGTCTCCTTCAGCCACGCCGCCTGCCGGTCTGCAATTCCGCTGCGGATCAGTGACACGGCGTCGAGGGCGATAAACGTCTGTGCCGAGACAGAGTAGAAGGGCTGCCGGAAGCGAAAGTAGAACAGCACAGGATAAAAGTGGTGTGCCTCTTTCATTTCGGCCATGGACGCTGCGGTGTCGGCCAAGTGGGTGTAGCCTGAACTGAACTGCCCCTGTGGTCCGAGCCGTGCCAGGAGTTCGGCCGCATCCGCCGTTTCACCCGCCAAGAGATGCAGCTTCAATCCGAGCGCGTTGCGCTGCCGAAGCGCGCCGTAGACCTGCATGACATAGGTGAGAACCAAGGACGTTGCCGACATCCCAACGAGCGAGTTTGCGAGATAGAGGACGCGGTAGGCGTCCGTCACCGGCTTGAAGTCGCTGGCTCCTACAATCGCCATGCTGCTACCGCCGGCATAGAGGGCGGTCATGAAGTCGGTCGGCGTCTCGCCGGTACTGGCTCGAACGGCCGTCCCGAGAGCGGGGTGGATGATCAGGCCGGCTCCAAGGGTCAGTCCCAGTGCCCAGAGCAGGACGTAAACGATGAGGATGACCGGACCGCAGAAGGAGAGCACGGCGTTCCGCCTCCGCCCGACCCGATCGGCGGCAAGACGGAAGACTGCCCAGATGAGATAGGCGACCCGGTCCGCGATCAGTCCCGTCCCGATGCGCGCGTAGAGGACCGTCAGGAAAATGTCAGTGAGGACGAGACCCATCACGAGCGCGCCCACCGCTTGTTCGATGGTTGGCAGCATCAGGCGTTGGTCAGCGTCCAGGGACGCATCGCCTCCGGGCCGATGATGTCAGGGGGCAGTTCGAAGTCGCGCGCCGCCCCCCGCATTGCCTTCGCGGGACGGCGAAAGCCGCTGCGGCGGCGGTAATCCTGCCGGACCTTCCGGGACGGGGAGAGGGGTGCTCCCGAGAGGTTTTGCGCGCAAACCACGTCGATGGCTGTCACGCCGATCAAAGCCACGAGGGTGATCAGCACGTTGTCCTTGTGCGGATTATGGCCCTCAAGCCCTGGCAAAACCGTGGCGATGTCGAGCGCGTCCCCGGCGACGCGCGCCGAGATCCATGGTGTCGGATCACTCGAGCCCAAGATCCCGGCACCCTGTATGAGTTCGCGCACCCCGTAGGCATGGATGACCGGGGCCGCGCGCGGCATTCCGAGCCAACGGGCAATAGCACCGCCAAACGCCACCTCGGTCAGACCTAAGCCGATCGAGAACCAGCCCAGGCCGCGGGCGAGTTCCCTGGTTGCGGGATCCGGTCTACGGCGCGGGTCCGAGGTGAGGTAGCTCGGCAGGGAGGAGGGCATAGGCGCGTGACCCCGGTCGCGCTGAGGCATGGCATCGGACATGCTGACTTCCTCGGTGCCGCAATGAGGGAGGGGTGGCAGGCCCGCCGCAGCGCCGCGAGCGACGGAGTCGATCAGGGTCGAATCACAACCTTGATGCAGTTGTCCTTCTTGTCGCGGAAGGTCTTGTACATCTCGGGCCCTTGATCGAGCCCGACCCGGTGGGTGATGACGAAGGAGGGGTCGATCTGCCCGTCGTCGATGCGCTTGACGAGGTCATCCGTCCATCGGTTCACGTGGGTCTGCCCCGTGCGGATGGTTAGCCCCTTGTTCATCAAGGCTCCCATCGGCAGCTTGTCAACGAGACCGCCGTAGACACCAGGGATCGAGAGGATGCCTGCGGGACGGCACACATAGATCATCTCGCGCAGCACTGCGGCGCGGTCGCTCTCCAGCATCACGGCCTGCTTCAATCGGTCGTAGGCGTGTTCCAGCGCGCGCGGCGAATGTGCCTCCATGCCGACGGCATCGATGCATTTCTCCGGACCCTTGCCGTCGGTCAACTCGTTGAGGCGCTCGACCACGCTTTCCTGCGCGTTGTCGATCGTGACGGCCCCACCCGCCCGTGCCATCTCGAGGCGCTCGGGCACGCTATCGATGCAGACGACCTGCTTGGCCCCGAGAAGGAGCGCGGAGCGCAACGTCATCTGGCCGACCGGTCCAGCCCCCCAGATCGCAACCGTATCGGTGGGCTGAATGTCGGCTTGTACCGCCGCCTGCCAGCCGGTCGGGAAGATATCGCCGAGGAACAGCACCTGCTCGTCGCTCAGGTTCTCCGGAACCTTGATGTGGGTCTTGTCGGCAAACGGCACGCGGACGTACTCGGCTTGTCCACCCTGGTAGCCACCGGTGAGGTGGGTGTAGCCGAACAGGCCCGCCGTGGTGTGGCCGAAGACCTTGTCGGCGACATCCTTGTTGCGATTCGAGCGTTCGCAGACGGAGAAGAAGCCGCGCTTGCACTGGTCGCACTCGCCACAGATGATCGTGAACGGCACAACGATACGCTCACCTTTCCTGAGAGCGCCGTTGATCCCTTTGCCCACCTCGACGACTTCGCCCATGAACTCGTGGCCCATCACATCGCCCTTCTCCATGCCGGGCATGACGTGATCGTAGAGGTGCAGGTCAGACCCGCAGATCGCGCACGTAGTCACCTTGATGATCGCGTCGCGCTCGTCCTCGATCTTGGGGTCGGGGACCGTATCGCAGCGAATGTCCTCAGTGCCGTGCCAGACCAGTGCTCTCATAGGAAATCTCCGCAACAAGTAGGAATTATTGCGAATAGCTTGGGGTCGTGACGCTAATCCTGACGCATCCCTGCAACTACAACATAAGATCAAATACAGTTATATTTGGAAAAATTTGTCACCTTGGCCGCGATTACATGCTAAGAGCAAAGCTAAAATCCATCGAAAGGTCCGTCATAACTTTTGGAAGTGTCATTGATCGAAATACAACCTTAGATATATTTTAGGTGGCTCGGTGGACTTTGGGCGTGATTATGACGAGCGCCTGCTTCCGACGGCGATGCAGTCCCATGGAGTTGCTCGGCCAAAGGCCTGCTTCCCACCCGAAGCAGCCTCTCACACGGTCACGCTGCCGAGGTTATGCCCCTCCCCTTCGCCTCGGGATGCCCCCTTTGATCTGCGCCGGAACAGGAAGACCTGCCGCCCCTCGCCCGCCAGCGCCGCGGCGCCCTGGCGTCCGCAGATCCAGTCGCGCACCATCGCCGCGGCGGCGGGCGAGACGGCCGGCTTCCACAGCCAGATGTCGCGGGCCTCGTCGACTCCGTGCTCGCGGAACAGGGCGGCGGGCGCGTCCTCCGCCACGCCCACCGACCAGGCGGAGAAATCGGCGCCGAACTCCTTCACGTAGCTGATGAACTCGAACTTGATCTGCTGCACGCTGTAGGCGGCCATCGGCGCCGCCCTCACGCGGGGATCGGCGCGATGCGGCCGGGCTCGGTGCGCCGGGCCTGCGCCCGGGCGGCGCCCTCGCGCTTCTCCTCGGCCGACATCTCCTTGATGACCTCTTCGAGCGCGTTGAGCGCCGTGCCGACGCCGTGCCCGGCGGCGAGCGAGAGCCAGGCGAAGGCCTCGACCCGGTCGCGCGCCACCCCGATCCCGTGGGCGTAGAGATGGCCGAGCCGGGCCTGGGACGGGTAGTGCCCGGCCTCAGCCGCGCTCCGGTAGAGTTCGGCGGCCCGTGCCGGGTCCGCGGGCAGTCCGTCGCCCTTCGCCAGGAGGGTGGCGAGGTTGTAGGCCGCCATCACGTCGCCGCCGGCGGCCGCCCGTTCCAGCCAGCGCGCGCCCTCGGTCCGGTCCTGCGCCACGCCCTGGCCCATGGCCAGCATCGCCCCGACATTGGTCGCGGCCGGGCCGTGGCCCTGCTCGGCGGCGCGGCGATACCATTCGAAGGCCTTCGGCAGGGAGGCGGGGAGTCCGGCCCCGGCGGCGTAAAGCGCGCCGAGCCACGCCTGCGCCTCCGGGTCGCCCGCCTCGGCGAGCGGACGGAACACGGCGAGCGCCCGGTCGTAGGCGCGGGCCTGGAACGCCGCGACGCCGTCGGCGAGGACGGGGGCGGCGGCGAGAGGCTGGGCGGCAAGGCTCATGAGGCGTCTCCCGGAACGATCAGCAGCCGCGGCCCTGGGCCGTGGCGAAGAGGGGTTGGGTGTCGGTGATCGCGGGCCGTGCCCGCACGCGGGCGGCGATGCGCTGCTGCAGCCACAGGCCGGCGGCGTTGGCCGCCCCGGAGAGAGCCGCCTGCGCCGCTACGGCCGGCGCCATCCGGGCGGCGATCTCCGCCTGCCACGCGATCCAGGAGGCTTCCCAGGAGGCTTCCCAGGAGGATTCCCGAGAGGTTTCGCGATCGGCCGGCTCCGCGTCGTCCGAGCCGAGCAGCCCGATCCGCAGCAGCGTCTGCCCGAGCGCCGTCGGCTGGAGCATCACCGCGCAGGTCTTCCCGCGCGCCTCGATCAGGACGAGGTTGGGGAAGTGGACGGCGATCGCCGCGGCCTCTCCGGTCGCGAGGCGGCCGGTCAGATGCAGGCTGTCGGAGGTTTCCGAGAAGCGCTCGCCCTCGGCCAGCGCCTGGAGCGCGAGCTTCCAGTTGCAGGCAAACTCCGCCCGCCGGGTCTCGGCGGCGAGGGCGGCCAGCCCCTCGGGCGGGGCTTCGGGCGGCACGGCACCAGGGTCGAGGTTGATCCGCACCAGCGGCCCCCAGGCGCGGACGGCGACCGGCAGCAGCCGCTCCGGGCGCAGGCCGAGATACTGGTGCATCGCCGGTGTCGGCCCGTCCCTCCCTGCCGGCAGGACGGTGCCGTCGCGGCTGTAGCCGCAGGCGGTGAAGGAGCAGCGGGTCTTGGTGCCGGTCCGGCATTGCAGCGGCACCGCGCGGCAGCCGCCGTGCTGGGCCTTGTTGAAGCGCCCGACGAGGCCGCCGTCGCCCTCGCGCTGGACGTGGAGGCCGTGATGGCCGGCGGTGAAGGGCAGGAGGTCGCCGGGCGAGGAAATCTCGGCGCCGAGGCCGATGGTGAGCCAGGAACAGGTCCAGACCGCGTCGTCCTCAAGTTCCGCGAAGGCGAGGGCGCGGTAGGCGGCCGGGGGCAGCAGGCGCGGCGCGCCCGGATCGAGGCTGTCCGCGAAGAAGGCGGGGTCGGCGAGATCGACCCCCTCGGCCCGGTGGCCGAGATCGGGGCGGTCCGGCACGAAGCCGGCGGACGCGGCGAGGACCATGAACGCCTCTCACTTCTACCGGAAAGGGGGCGGTGGCAGCGCCTTGGGGGGCTGACGGGCGCTGCCACCGCGGCTCCGCCCGAGGAAGGCGAGGACGGAGCGTCGGATGCAGCTCCCGCCGTGGCGGGAGCCGTCGGGTCGTCAGGCGGGCAGCGGCTCGCCGCGCTCCTTGCGGCTGCGGTGCTCCATCGGCGTCGGATCGTAATCGGCCCGGCCGCGATGCTTGATCGCGCTCTCCGGCGCGGCCGGCAGCGGCCCGTCCATCGCGAAGCGGTCGAGCACGTTCTTGGTCAGCCGCGAGATGTTGTTGTCGCAGTTGTTCCACGGCAGCGAGCCGCAATAGGCGATCGACGAGAAGGCGAAGCAGGCGCCGCCGTTCGGCGTCTCGTGATAGGCGATGTCGCCGCGCACCCGCGGGTGGGTGGTGCCGTCGAGGCCCTGCTGGTTGAAGCCGAAATCCTCCATGACGAGGAGGTAGGCCTCCGTGTGCCGCCCGGCCGAGGTCGCCACCGTGAGGGTGTGCGGGGGCGAGCCCAGCATCGTGTCGACGATGTCGAGTTCGAGACCCGCCGCGCCGCCGCCGACGAGGCCGAAATTGCCGAGTTTTTCGTCGTAATCGATGCCCTCGAAGGCCCACGACACACGGGTATCAAGGCTGTCCGGCGTGCGCGAGAAATAGCTCGACACGTCGAAGCCTTCCGACGACATGCCGACGCCGGCCACCGAATGCAGGTAGCGCCCGCGGAAGCGCCACATGCCGCCGAGTTCGCCCGTGCCCTGGTGGTAGTACTCGCCCGGATCGGCCCGCCAGGTGCGGATGCCGGATTCGCAGCGGCGCATCTCGGTGACGACGCCGCGGCCCTTGTCCTCGTAGCCCGGGTGATACGAGTGGACCCAGTACCACGCGTCGGCGCCCATATACATCAGCCGGCCGCCGCGCTGGGTGTAGTTGTGGAGCGCGTCGAGCTGGGTGCCGGAATTGTGCTCCGGATGCGAGCCGGTGATGATGACGTTGTAGTTCTCGATCCTCGCGAGCCCGTCGTAGGTGATGTCCTCGTCGGTGAAGACGTCGTACTCGTAGCCCATCGTCTCCAGCCAGTAGATCAGGTGGAGGTCGGCCGGGTATTGCCACGGCGCCTGGGCGAGGAAGTGGTCGTATTTCGGCCGGATCGACAGGATCGGCCGCAGGCGCGACGAGATCGAGATGCCGGTGCCGTCGGTATGGGTGTCGTAGATCGAGCCGCCGTACTCGCGGTGCTCGGACAGGAACATGTTCTGCTGCTGCATGATCGGCACGCGGTAAACGAACAGCTCCGCGCCGCCGGCGTTGCAGGCCACGTGCTCGTTGGCATAGGCCATGTAGCTGATGGTCGGCACCATCACCGCGATCTTGGCGGTCTCCTGGCCGATGCGCGGCACCACCCAGAACGGGATGAACTCCTCGTCGCCCTCGGCCGTGGTCAGCTTGGCGGCGTAGAAGCGGCTCTTCACGCCGGTCTCCGGCAGGACCCAAGCGAAGTCGGAGACCCAGCGGGCGTCGTCCACGTCGTCGTCGTGGAAGCTGATGGCGCCGTATTCCTGCGGCGCGTGCTTCCAGTCGAAGTTCTGGCCCGACCAGTTGTAGCCGGTCATGCCGCGATTGGGGCAGTTCACCAGGGTCGCATCGAAGCGATAGGGGCCCTCGTCCTTGGCCGTCAGAGTGTCGATCCCGACGGAGAAGTTCCAGGCGGCGACGATGCACTCGGAGAGCTTGCCGGTCGGTCCGGCGTTGCGGCGCTCGGTCAGGCCGGGCTGGGCGCCGGCCTTCATCATCTCGATCTCGGCGCGCGAGAGCGCCCGGCTGCAGATGCGCGGGCTGTCGAGCTTGCCGTTGTATTTGCCGGCAAAGACCACGCCCGCGGGCTTCGAGGAGGCGGCGAGCGGATCCTCGGGCGCCAGCCGCTCGACATAGGCGCCGAGCGCCACCGGGACCGGGGCGTGGGCGATGGCCACCTTCAGGCTCGCCTCGACCGGGGCGATCTCGGGATCGAGGGCGTAGACGACCTGCGGCTCGTGGATCAGCGTCACGAGGCCGGTGGCGGCGTCGAAGGTCGCGGCGCAGAAGTGCCAGGCATGGTCGCGGATCGGCACGCCGGTGGTGATCCGGTGCTCGTTGATGCGCAGTTCGAGGCAGCCCTCCTCGTTGATGAAGAGGCCGTAGCCGCACTCGTTCGACCACTTGGTGACGAGCCCCTGCGGCCCGTGCTTCCAGTAGCGCGGATGGGTCTTGGGCGCGGTCGGCCAGATCCAGCACTGGAGCGTGAAGCTCTCGACGTGGAACGGCTTGGCATCGGCCACGTAGGCGTAGGAGCCGCCGTGGATGATCTGCTTGCGGCCCGTATAGCTGCCATTGACCGCCGCCTCGACCGGCTTGTCGATGTAGCCGGGGCCGCGCGGGTTGGTGTCGCCGTTGATCATCTGGACGATCTCGACCTTGTACTCGGACGGACCGTCGCAATTGACGTAGAACTGGATCGTATCGCCGGGATGCACGCCGAACTTGTCGGCGTAACCGGTCAGCCTCATTGTGGTCATCGGGTCAATCCTTCGGGCATCGTCGTTGGTGCGCGCCGCATCCGTTCCGCGCGTCCTTGCGCGAGGGGGCGCCGGGAGGCGTCCGCGGCCTCCCGCTGATCGACTGGGTCTCGGAGTTTTGCCGGCTCAGGTGATCGGCCAGTTGTCGTCCTTGCGCTTCCAGCCCTCGTGATAGTCCTCCGGGAAGCCGTAGCTGTCGGAGAGCTCGTCGAGGCGCATCAGGAAGATGTCGTGCTGAATCTCCTGCTCGTCGGTGTAGATCGTGTCGCCGACGAATTCGGGGGGCACGCCGCGGATGCCGGAGAGGCGGGCGATGCGCCACTCGGCATCGACCTTGGTGCAGATCACGATCAGCTTGCCCTTCGGGCTCTGGCCGCGCATGCGCAGCAGCACCCGCTTGAGCACCGGATCGGCATGGACGCCGCCCGTCACCACCGTGGTGTCGCCCGGCGTCTCGCACAGCAGCACCGTGTTGCCGGCGACCCCCTTCATCGAATCCATGCAGGCCTTGTGCGCGTCGATCAGGCGCTGGCGCTCGGGCGTGCCCTTCCTCGGGATCGGTTCCATCGTCGTCGCTCCTCGTGATCCGGGCCGCGCCGTTGCGGCCGGAGATGGTTGCGGGCTCGCCTGCACCGCCGGTTCAATCCGGCGGGCGGCCCGTGCCGGCGGAGCGGCCATGCTCCGCTGAGAAGTTGAGATGTGGGCAAAATCGCCCATAGTATTCGGAAACATCGATCCGAATACGTCGCTCTTATTTACTAGTCGAGTTTAGTTCTGTTCGAGACTGCGGGTCAAGCAGAGATTTCTTGTGAGGAAACGTTTTTTACGCTGATCTTGGACATTTCTGCCGTCATCGCGAGCGTCGGCGAAGCGATCCGGCGGCGCGGCCTTTCCGGAAGGAGCGGCGCCCCGGATGGCCTCGCCATGACGGCGTGTCCGAGGGCTCAGATCGTCATGTGCCGCTCGATCAGTTCGTCGGTCATCTCGGCGATCGGCCCGCGGGCAACGATGCGGCCGTTCTCCATCATCAGGAAAGCGTCGCCGAGCTTGCGCGCCACCTTGATGTGCTGCTCGGTGAGGATCAGCGTGATGCCGAATTCCTTGTTGAGCCGCCCCAAGGTCTGGCCGATCTCGGCGACGATGTTGGGCTGGATGCCCTCGGTCGGCTCGTCGAGGAGGAGGATGCGCGGGTTGGTGGCGAGCGCCCGCGCGATGGCGAGCTGCTGCTGCTGGCCGCCCGAGAGCAGGCCCGCCTTCCGGTGCAGGTTCTGCGCGAGGTAGGGGAACAGCGTGAGGCAGAGTTCCGGCACGTCCTGGCGCCCGTCGGTGCGGGCGAAGGTGCCGAGCAGGATGTTCTCCTTGACCGTGAAGTGCGGCAGGATCTGGCGTCCTTGCGGGATGTAGCCGAGGCCGTACTTCGCCCGCACATGGGTCGGCGCCTTGCCGACGGACGCGCCGTCGATCCGGATCTCGCCGGAGGTGCGGTCGGTCAGGCCCATGATGGTGCGCAGCAGCGTGGTCTTGCCGACGCCGTTGCGGCCGAGCACGCACAGGCACTGCCCCTCGGGCAGCCCGAGGCCGATCTCCTTCAGGATCGGCGTCTTGCCGTAGTAGGAGGTCACGCGGTCGAGATCGAGCAACATCATCAGACCTCCGGCTCGCCGAGATAGACCTCGCGCACCCGCGGGTCGTTCTCGATGTCGCTGAGCTTTCCCTGCGCCAGGAAGGCGCCCATGTGCATCACCGTGACCACGTCGGCGATCTGCCGGACGAAGCCCATGTCGTGCTCGACCACGATCAGGGTGTTGGTTCGCTTGAGTTCGTTGAGGAAGACGATGGTCTTCTCGATCTCGGACTCGGTCATGCCCGCGACCGGCTCGTCCAGCAGCAGGATCGCCGGGTTCTGCATCAGCACCATGCCGATCTCGAGCCACTGCGTCTCGCCGTGGGAGAGGAAGCCGGCTTCGACCTCGAGACGGTCTTTGAGGCCGGTCAGGGTCGCCACCTCGTCGAGCTTGGCCGAGAAGCCGGCGGGCCGCCGCCGCAGCATGTTGCGGAACGGGTTGACCTCCCGGCTATAGGCCACCTCGAAGTTCTGGCGCACGCTCAGCTCGCGGAACACCGCCGGCACCTGGAATTTGCGCCCGATGCCGCGCTGGGCGATCTCGTGCTCGCTCAAGGACGTGATGTCGTCGCCGCGCAGGACGATGGAGCCGGAGGTCGGCTTCTGCCGGCCGGTGATGAGGTCCATGGTGGTGGTCTTGCCGGCCCCGTTGGGGCCGACGAGGCAGCACAGGGTCAGTTCGGTCACATCGAGGCTGAAGCCGTTGATGACCTTGGTGCCGCCGAAGCTCTTGTGCAGGTCGCGGATTTCGAGAACGCCCATCGCCCCCTCCCTTACTCGCCCGCCGCCGGGGCGCCGGAGATCGCATCCCGCAGGTCGGGCCGCGCATGCTTGCCCGGCTGGCGCGCCAGCGCGCCGAGCACCTTTTCGAGAAGCCCCGCCAATCCCTTGGGCAGGAAGCGCACGACCACGATGAAGAAGGCGCCGAGGACGAGGAGCCAGGTCGCGAGGAACTGGTCGCCGAGATAGCTCTGGCCGCCCTGGATCAGGAAGGCGCCGAGGATCGCCCCGAGCAGCGACAGGCGCCCGCCGATCCCGGCCCAGATCACCATGCCGATGCTGAAGGTGGTGTCGAGCTGGGCCGGCGAGACGTACTGGATCAGCATCACCCACAGGCAGCCGGCGAGCGCGGCGATGAAGCCGGAGATCGCGTAGATGCAGGTCTCGTAGAGGGCGACGTTGTAGCCGAGGAAGCGCACCCGCTCGGGGTCGCCGCGCAGGGCCTGGACGACGAGGCCGAACTTGCTCTGGGTCAGCAGCTTGGCGCCGACCGTCGTGACGATGAGCAGGCCGCAGACGATCCAGTAGGCGGTCGGGCTGTAGGGGTCGATGTCGGTGCCGAACACGCTGAGGGGCGAGGGCGGCGAGATGCCGTTGGCGCCGTTGGTGTAGGGCTGCATGTCGAGGATCAGCGTGGCGAAGGCGGAGAGCATCGCCAGCGACATGATCGCGAAGAACGGCCCCGAGACCCGGGCGCGGAACATCAGCGTGCCGAACACGACGTAGAACAACGTCGGCACGACGAGCGCCAGGAGGATGCCGCCGCCGGTGCTCCAGAACGGCTGCCAGAACCAGGGCAGGTGCTCCAGGCTGTTGTTGAGCATGAAGGGCGGGATCGGGTTCGAGTCCGGATCCTGCGACTGCATCTGCATGGTCATGGCCATGCCGTAGGCCGCGAGCCCGAAGGCGATGCCCTGGCCGAGATTGAGGATGCCGCCGAACCCCCAGCACAGGCTGATCGAGAGGGCGAGCATCCCGTAGATGCCGTAGACGGCGAACTGGTTGAGCAGGAAGCCGTCGGAGACGAAGGCCGGGATCAGGGCGATGGCGACGAAGAACAGTCCGTAGACCGCCCATTGCGCCGGCTTGCTGTGATAGAGGTTGCGCGTCGTCATCTGCGGGTGAGACTCTTCTGACGGGCTGGGACGGGACGGCCGACGCTGACGGTGTCAGCGGCGGCCTTTGGCGACGGCGAACAGGCCGCGCGGGCGGAAGCGCAGGAACACGACGATCAGCACGTAGAGGAGGAAGCGCGCGAAGGTGTCGTTGGTGACGAAGGCGAAGACCGACTGGAGTTCGCCCGTCAGCCCCGCCGCCGCGACGCTGCCCATCAGCGTGCCGCCGCCGACCACCACCACGAGGAAGGCCTGCACCACGTAGGCCGTGCCCATGGTCGGCAGCACGATGGCGAGCACGCCGAAGAGAGAGCCGGCGACCCCCGCGAGGCCCGCGCCCAGCGCGAAGGTCGTCATGTAGACCCGGTCGGCGTTGATGCCGAAGGAGGCGGCCATCTCCTTGTTCTGCATCACCGCGCGGACCTGCATGCCGAAGCGGGTGCGGTAGAACAGCCAAGCGGTGGCCGCGACGATGAGCGCGGTGATGGCGAGCACCACGAGGCGGAACACCGACAGGCTGGCGAAGCCCACCTCGACGTTGCTCTGGAAGATTTCGGGCACGGCGATGTATTTCGGGTCCGAGCCGAAGATCAGCCGCACGCCCTGCATCAGCACCAGCGACACGCCCCAGGTGGCGAGCAGCGTGTCGAGCGGGCGGTTGTAGAGGTAGCGGATCAGCCCGCGCTCGATGACGAGCCCGATCAGCGCCACCACGGCGAAGGAGGCGGGCAGGCAGAGCAGGAACGGCAGGCCGAGGGAGCTCTGCAGGGCGTAGGAGGTGTAGGCGCCCAGCATGATGAACTCGCCGTGGGCCATGTTGATGACCCCGACGGTGCCGTAGATGATCGTGAGACCGATCGCGGCGATGAGCCAGATGCTGGCGATGCTCAGGCCCAGCACCAGGGCGTTGGCAAAGGGTGCGATGTCGAGGGACGTCACGGGACCTCCGTGCGGGTCTCTCACAAAACTGCCGCGGCACTTCCCTCGCCAGAGGGAGAACGGCCAGTGACCGGGAGTTTTGTGAGGCACTGTGAATGCGAGGCCCGGCCGCGCGGAAGCGCGGCCGGAGCGGTTGGGCGGGGACGCGTCAGATCACGTTCTTGCGGCTCTTGCCGTCGGGGGCGACGAGGCCCGTGGCGGTGCATTTCCCGGCATTCGGGTAGATCGAGTAGGGATCGGGCGCGACGTGCTCCTTAGCTTCCGAGACGATCTTGAAGCTGCCGTCCGCCTGGCACTGGCCGATCTTGGGCTTGAGCCAGGAATTGAAGTTGTCGCCGTCGATCCAGATCAGGCCTTCCGGCGAAATGTTGTCCTCCACCCGCACGCCGCCGCTGACGTCGCGGATCATGCGCGAGGTAACCTCCTCGATGTTGCCGGTCTTCTTCAGCGCGGCTTCGAGCCCGGCCTTGAACACGTAGGCCGACAGGTAGGTCTCCTCCATGTTGTAGTGGGTGGAGCCGTTCTTGCCGTACTTGCTTTTGAGGAAGTTCTCGACGAACTTCTGGTTGGTCGGATTTTCGAGCGACTGGAAGTAGGGCGCCGAGAGGAAGTGCCCGGCGCCGAACTCGGCGCCCATCGCCTTGGTCTCGATCTCACCGGTGGTGAGCGAGGCGATCGGCATCGAATCGACCTTGAAGCCCTCCTGCTTGAACTGCTTGTGGAAGGCGATGTCGGAGGCGCCGACCACGGTCGAGAAGATGAAGTTCGGCTTGGCGTCGCGGATCTTGCCGAGGACGGGCCCGAACTCGGAGCTGCCGAGCGGGATGTACTCCTCGCCGACCAGCTCGCCGCCGGCCTCCTGGAGCCAGATCTTGGCGTTCTTGTTCGACTCCTTCGGCCAGACGTAGTTCGAGCCGACGAAGAAGACCTTCTTGCCGAAGTTCTTGACCATGTAGGGGATCAGGTCCTTCGAGTGCTGGTTGGCCAGCGGACCCGTGCAGATCGTGTTCTGGGTGCATTCCGCACCCTCGTAGCAGGTCGGGTAGTAGAGCAGGCTGTTCTGCGACATCACCACCGGCAGGATCGCCTTGCGGCTCGCCGAGGTGTAGCAGCCGAACAGCGCGATCACCTTCTCGCGGATGATGAGTTCCTTGGCCTTCTCCGAGTAGACGTTGAAGTCCGACTTGGCATCGACGATCACCGGCTGGATCTGATGCCCGGCGATACCGCCGCTCTTGTTGATCTCGTCGATGGCGTACTGCATCACGAGCGTGGAATCTTCCTCCGGCACCGCGAGCTGGCCGGTGAGGGAGAACAGCAGGCCGACCTTGATCGGCTCCCCCTTCTTGAGCGTCGCGCCCCAGGCCTCACGGGCCGTCGGCAGCCAGAGATGCGGCGCGGCGATCGCTGCCGCGGCGAGCGAAGACTGCTTCAATAGCTTCCGACGCGTGAGGTCCATGTCGATCCCCTTATTTGCTGTGCAATTGCCTGATTTTTGAGCGGATACTCGGCTCTTTGCTCAAGAAGTAAATCTTGTTTCTTACAAGGAAACGCTACGGCGCTCTTTCGCGGCGCGTCAAGAGGACATTTCCTTTGGGGACACTTTTTTTCTCTGAGGCAATGGCGACGACGCGTTTTGCCCGCTTCCGCCCGCATCGTGGCCCGCTTGCAAGCCTGATGCCGCAAAATCCAAAAAGTCCAAATTCGCAGTTGACCGTATGGGATCTTCAGTGCCAGCCTAGTACAGCAAGCCATATGTGATCAAAAAATACGCAAAAGCGCGAGCTTTGATCACATTGCTAAAGAATCGAACGGCACGAAGGCTGCGGCCCGAGCCTGCCGGGGGTTCCGCCAAAAACCAGAAATCGGACAATGGCTGTTGCACGGCACTTGCGAGGCGTGCGGCAGCATCGTGAGCCGGATAAGCGATCGGATTGTGCGATGCGCAATCCAGGGTCGCCAAAGGTCAGCGAAGTTTTGATCGCAACGGGTAAAGTCAAGGGGATGACGTGATGCACGGCGGTGGATACGGGAAGGAACCGGGGACGACCCGTTCCGAACAGCGGGGACGACATCGTGGATGGGCGGCCGGCGCGCTTCTGGCGGCGAGCCTTGCCGGGGGGAGCCTTGCCGGGGCGGGCGCGGCGCTCGCGCAGCAGCCCTCGCCGGTGGGCCAGTTCAACGATCAGACCCAGCCGCGCACCGATCCCGCCATCGCCGCCAAGCCCGCCGACCCCGTCCGCACCG
>NZ_JBELQE010000106.1:0-24894 GCF_040270385.1 Methylorubrum podarium
ACCAACACCGGCGCGGGGTGGAGCAGCCCGGTAGCTCGTCAGGCTCATAACCTGAAGGTCGCTGGTTCAAATCCAGCCCCCGCAACCAAACACACACCACACCATCCAAACAAAACACAGCCCGCTGACCGGAAAAGGCAGCGGGCTTTTCGTTGTCCAGGGCATTCCGAACGGCATGAGAGGCGGTGGACCCCGAAAGGGGAGGGGGCCTCATATCCGCCGCTCGGCCGGGCGTCCGCCGCGGAACCGTCAACGCGTTCCCACGGCGCGTCGGGTTCGCCGCTCCGCCTTGCGCGTCGCCGTCTCTCGCAAGTGATGCTCGATCGCGTCGTTGGCGCGCCCGCGCATCTGCCGGATCGCCTCGACATCGTCGAACGTCTCGGGGAAGCGCCGCGACAGCCACAGATAGGCGCTGGCGAGCCGCACGGTCCGCTCCTGATAGTCGAGTTCGCCGGCGAGGCTCGCGCGCAGGGCCGGCACCGTCGCTCCCGCGCGCCGGACCTGACTCCACCGCTCCAGCATGCCCATGGCGATCTCGTCGCGCTGGTTGATCGGGCAGACCGAGAAGACGAATTTCTCCTCGATCGGAAGGCGCGCGCGGTCGATGATGCGCGCGATCTCCAGAACCTCCTCCAGGGCCGATGGCTGGAACGGCGAGCCGGCATAGAAGGTCGCGCGCGCGAAATGCGTCATCACCTCGTAGAGGCTTGAGGTCCGCATCTCCTCCGCCACGGAGCGGATCGCGGTCAGGTCCGGGCGCACGTAGAAGCGCGTGTCGGCGGCCGGGGCCGTGGGGGCGCCGGCCAGGGCGGTTCGGATCGGTGCGACGGCGGTCGCCTCGGTGGCCGCCACGGTGCCGACATCGTGGTAGCCGTAGCGCCCGGCCCGGCCGGCGATCTGCCGGATCTCGGAATTGGTGAGGGCGCGCTCCCCGACGCCGTCCCACTTGCGCACGGCCGAGAAGACGATCCGCTTCAGCGGACCCAGATTGAGCCCCATGCCGATGGCATCCGTCGTGACGAGGACGTTGGCGTCCCCGGATCGGAAACGCGCCGCCTCGGCGCGCCGGACCTCCGGCGACAGGGCCCCGTAGATGGTCGCCACCCGGTGCCCGCGGGCGACCAGGATCTCGCGATTCTCGTGCACGGCGCGGCGGGAGAAGGCGACGACGGCGTCGCCCGGCTCGACCTTCTCCAGCGGGACGGGCTCGTCCAGAAGCACGAGCGGCGACTTGCGCTCGAAGCCGATCACCTCCAGCGACTCGTTCGCCGCCTCGGCGGCGCGGCGGACATACGACAGGGCATCGTCCGATCCGCAGACGATGACGGTCTTGGCTGGGACGCCGAACAGGGCGTTCGTCCAGGCCCAGCCGCGATCCGGATCCGCGAGCATCTGGATCTCGTCGATGACGGCGACGTCGATCGGGCGGGTGAGGTCGGCCGTCTCGATCGTGCGGGCGGTGTGGGTCGGCTCCGGCTCCCCCAGCACTTCCTCACCGGTGACCATGCCGGCACGCAGGCCGCGCTCGCGCAAAGCCTCGTAGTTTTCGAGCGCCAGGAGCCGCAGCGGTGCCAGATAGGCCCCGGTCGGCGCCGCGGTCAGCGCCTGCAGCGCGGCGTAGGTCTTGCCGGAATTGGTCGGCCCCATGTGGAAGAGGATGCGGCGGTTCAGCCTGCGCGCCGCCGCAAATTTTTCGATGTAGGCACCGAACCCGACCTGATCCCGCAGCCGCCGCAGGCGCGAGCCCTCCCGCGCCACGGCCTTGGCCCGCTGCCGGACCGGCGTCAGCGCGTCCGCGAGGGAGCGGGCGAGCCTGGGACCGAGGCTGAACGGGCGGGAGCGCAGCGAGCGGTCCATATGCTCGAGATAGGCCGCCGCGTCGGCGCCCACTTCTCGAAGGTCGGCGAGGATCTGGGCCCTGAGCCGATCGATCGGCTTATGCAGGTCGCGGGTGACCTGAACCGTCATTCCCGTCACGGCGGCGCGCAGCTCGTCCAGGCGGCGTGCCGGATCGTTCCGGGCGGCCATCCCTTGGAGGATCTCGGCGGTGATCGGGTCCGGCGATGCATCGATGCGCAGGTCCAGCCGGCCCGCATCGAGCAGCGGGATGCTGATCCGGACGCTCCAGCGGATGCGATGGTCCTTGGTCACCGCGGCCCTGAGGGCGGGGACCGCGCGCTTGAGGGCAGGAACGCCGGTCTCGGCGAAGGCGCGGGCCATCCGCATCTCCCGCAGCGCGCGCGCCACGCGCTCGTCCTCGACCACCGCTCCGAATTCCGGCAGTTCGAGCTGCGTGCGCAGGGCCTCGAGATCGACGGTGTTCGGCGAGAGACCGAGCCGGCCGACCGTTTCGATCAGGCTCTCGACGGTGGGGCGGAGGCGCTTGCGGGCCATGAGCTCACTTTCGACGACGACGTCCGTCCGCCGGCCGGATCTTCATATCAGGCCGGACCGAACGCGGTGAGCGTGGCGCGAGATCATGAAGAGGTCGAGGAGCGTGCGTCTTCCAGGGAGCAATCCCCACAGTGAGATGCGAGGTTCCCGCGCCCTGCCGCGTGCCGGTCGGAGGGCGGGAGTGACTCGGGCGCCGATCGTACGGGCGATGTCATGCGATATCCGCAAGATCGCTTCGGCGTCGCCTCGTGATGACGGAGCGGGGCCGAACCCGAGGTGATCGACCGGACGCCGTATCAGGGGGGAGGGAGGACAGCGCTTCGGCACGACGATGCCGCGCAGAGTCCCGCCGCCTCGGATTTCACGCCGCTCGGCCGAGTCCGCACTGGACGAAGGCTTCCTTGGGCACGGCAAGGATGCGGCTCTCGAGCAGGCTGGGTATGCCGGTTAGGTCCGGCATCGGCCCGGCCCGCAGCATCTGCGCGACGTCCTCCTTCGGCATCGGCTTGCCGAAGAGGTAACCTTGGCCGAAGTCGCAGCCCTGGTCGGAGAGCCAGTCGACGCTCGCATCCGTCTCGATGCCCTCCGCCGTGGTCACGAGACCGAGACTGGAACCGAGCTTGATGATCGCGTCGACGAGTTTGGCCCGCTCCGCGCTCATGGTGATCGTGTCCACGTAGGACCGGTCGATCTTGAGCTTGTCGAACTTCAGCTCGCGCAGGTGGTAAAGGCTCGAATAACCGGTGCCGAAATCGTCGAGGGCAATCCGGACGCCAAGATTCTGCAGCGAGGTCAGCGTGGCCCGCGCCGCCTCCAGATCGCGCACCAGGGCGCTCTCGGTGATCTCCACCTCCAGCCGGTGCGGCGAGAGCCCGGTCTCGGCCAGGATCGCCAGGATGCGCTGGGCGAGGTCCCGATCCTGGAACTGCTGGGGCGCGATGTTGATCGCGAGCAGCAGATGCGACGGCCAGGATCGCGCGTCGAGGCAGGCCTGCCGCAGCAGGTGATAGCTGAGATCGGCGATCATGCCGGTCTCTTCCGCGATCGGAATGAACTGATCCGGTCCGAGCAGGCCCCGGGTCGGGTGGCGCCAGCGGGCCAGCACCTCGAGGCCGACGCAGTCGCGCTGCGGCAGCGAGACGACGGGCTGATAGAAGGGCTCGATCTTGCCGGACTCGATCGCCTCGCGCAGCTCCGCTTCGAGCGCGGCCCGCTCCCGCAACTCCGCGTCCATGGAATCCTCGAAAACCCGGCAGGTGCCGCGCCCTTCGCGCTTGCCCTGGTACATCGCGAGATCCGCCGCGTGCAGGAGCGCGTCGGCATCGCTCTCCGCGCTGACCACGGCGATGCCGATGGTCGCGCCGATCTTCACCGCGCCGCCGTTCCAGGCAATCGGCGCGACGAGGCTCGCGATGACCTGCTGGGCCAGCCGCGTGAGGTTGTCGAGGCTGCCCGTGAAGGGAACCAGGAGAGCGAATTCGTCGCCGCCCAGGCGCGCGGCGAGGCCGCCGGCCGGCAGAAGGTCTTCGAGACGATCGGCCACCGCGCAGAGCACGGCGTTGCCGGCGGCGTGACCGTAGAGGTCGTTGACGGGCTTGAAGCGGTCGAGGTCGATCAGGAGCACCGCCGCCCGATCACGCCCCGCCATCCGTCCGCGCAGATCCTCCACCGCCTCGACGAAGAGGCGCCGGTTGGCCAGACCCGTCAGGGCGTCGTGGCGCGCGATCGCCTCGGCCTGCTTCGTGGCCGCGTCGCGCTCCCGCATGGTTCGGCGCAGGATCAGCGACTTGCGGACGGCGGCTCCGAACAGCGCGATCCCCATGAAGCCGGCCTGCATGACCAGGTCGAGCAGGCCGTGGCGCAGGATGAAGGCGGTCGCGATTTCGAAGGCGCCGAGCTGGCTCCCGATCAGGAAGCAGCCGGTGCCGATCATCAGCAGGCAGAGCGTTTCGTACAGTTCGCCCTGTCCCCAAGAAGTACGCCGCACACAAGCCATCCCACGCCCTGACCGGTCAGGTTGGTCGATAGCGGCAAGATCCTAATGGAAGCCTTCGATTTATCGGATAGGTTTACGTAATGCGATGGCATTATGATTTACGCTGAGAATGAGGGCGATTGCGTAATCAAATACTGACCTTACACTTCGAATTGCCTTACGACAAGTTTTCGGTGGGGCAGTCGCGTCGCTGATTTCGAGCCTCATCCGAGCTGGGTCGAGGAGATCGCGGAGCCGACCCACCAACCGTCGACGCCCGCTCCCGGCTGTCACCGCGAAGTCACGTCCCGATCTCGTCGCCGTGTCGTGCGCCCTCAGCCGAACGTCGCCTTCGTAGCCATGGGAGGCATCGTCGCGGCTCCCGGCTTCGTGCGCTGGCGAATTCTCCGCGCCCGAACTTGCGGAACAAGATTGACCGCTACGCTCCCGCGCATAGTCTTCGCCGAGATATGTGACGTACCTCGGCGCACCCATATGCCTGAGACGCTGATCGACAGATGGCATCGGGAGAACACGGCAGCGCAGAGGCCGCCATCGATCCTGCAGCAATGCGTGGGCGGAGCGATCAGAGGCGCCCTCGCAGGGATTGGCCTTCTTATTGCTCTCTGGCTGCTCTATTGGGCTGGCCTGCTCTGAAGCAGCGATCTTCGGCGCTCACGATCGGACGCAGACTATTTGCTGCTGAGCGAGGCTAAGATCCAGCCCAGCAAAGGCGCCGGGCGAACGGATCTTGAACCGAGATGGCGCGTGAACCGCCTTCGGGGCGACTGAGCGCGCTGTCACTCACCGATCTATGACAGCCGGTTCCCGCAAGAGGAGGTCACCCCGTTCCTAGGCCGACGGCGATCGCCGAGGCGCGCTCGGGCGCAAGCGAGGCTTGGAGCTGTCAGAAACAGGCGGTTGACCGCTGGCCAGACAGGGTCAGCGCAGCGGCCATGTCCGCTCGCCAGACAGAATCAGCGGAGCGGCCACGCTTAGTGCCCTGAGTTCCGTGTCCATTCAATCAGGCAACCTATGTCGCGCACGCGCAGCGGGTCGGCACTGAAGGGGGGGTTCGACGCCGACCCGCCGGTCGCAGACCGCAGTGTCGACGGAGAGGCCACGGCGCAACGACATTGCTTCTTGCGCCCAGCCTTGGAGGCACTCAAGCGGCGCTTGCGGCTTACTGCGATCGAGGTGCCGGCCAAGCGACGCCTGAGCGACATGCGAGAGCAGCGGGTCGGCGCCCCCCCCCCGTACCGGCCCGCTGTCTCCGGTCCGCAGCGAGCCCGTGAGCCCCGGCAGACGCCGTCTTTCGTGCCCGTCGCTCCCAGGACGCTCAAGTAGCTCCTCCGGAGTAGCCCGGCAGTTTTTTGTGACCCCGGCAGGATCTGCGGCCGCCTTCGCGAATGGCACCGCGGCCCAACGGTTCAACGATGGCTCGTCCAGGGTCACCCCATTCATCTCGGCGGACCGACGCATCAACTCCCTACGCCGGTCCATGTCGCCGAACACCGGCTTGCCCTCCAGCGACTTGAACTGCAGCCACACCTTGCCCTCTGTCGAGAGGTAAGCCGGATTGATAGCTACGCCTTGGGGTGGGACGTCATGCTCGCGAAGACGCCATCGCGCCGGATCAGCGCATGCAGCAGCGCCGCTCCGATATGGGTCAGGATCGTGGCGAACAGCCCGTAGGCTAAGACCGTGTGGAGTTCACGTAACCGGGCGTAGACCATCGGGCTTTGCGGCAGGATCGGCGGCAGCACGAACGGCCCGACAAGCGTCACGGGGTAGCGTGCCGCCGACAGCATCGCCCAACCGACCAGCGGCATGGCCAGCATCAGCCCGTAGAGGACGATGTGCGAGGCATGCGCAGCCCGGCGCTGCCAGACGGGCAGATCCGTGGGCAGGGGCGGCGGTGGACGATGCCAACGGTTGGCCAGCCGCAGGACGGCAAGGAGCAGGATCAGGAGGCCGAGCGGACGGTGCAGCGCGACCAGCGCGTGGTAGTCCGCGAGCGAGGTCACCATCGCGAAGCCGATGAGCAGCATGGTCAGAATCAGTGCTGCCATGCTCCAGTGAAGCAGGCGTGCCGGCAGGTTGAAGCGGGCGGTGTCCGTCACAGGGAGGCTCCGTCTGGTGGTGTGCCGGCCACAGCGCTGGGCATCTTCTCCTCACCGGCGCGGCGGGTGAAGGATCGGGCGTACGCTGCCGAGCGGACGCTCAGCAGCGGATCGTCGGACGGTGCGATGCCGTCCGGCAGGACGAGAGGATCGAAGTTGATGTCCCGGCAATTGCCGGCATCCTCCGGCGCCGCGTCGGTGAGGGTCAGCGTGCCCACGTCCACACTCTCGCGGTCGGAGGGCCAAGGCAGAGTCGCGTCGGCGATGGCGTCGCGTGCCTGACCCAATGTCACGACAAGGCGCCAGTGCAGCGGTTCCCGCCGGAGTTGCGCGACGAGGTCGTCGAACAGGTAATTCTTGTCCGTCTGCGCTGCTTGCGCGGCAGATTCCGTCGCCGCCGGCCGCTCCGGCACAAATGCCCAACGCACCGGCGTCGTACGGCCGTTGCTCGCCACGAACCGGAAGGCGTTCAGGCTTCGGAAGGTGCTGTCGGCAAAGCCGGACGTGATCCTCCGCGCCTTGATCAAGGCCGCAGCCGTCGCGCTCTCAGGATGCATGGCGAAGAACGCCTTCATGCGCTCAGGGTTGGGCTTGCCGGTGGCTGGATCCGGCTTGGCGGCGAGCAATTGCTCGTAGAAGGCCTCGGGCGTACGCACCGGGAAGACCGGGATGTTGTTCAGGCCGGTGCGCCATTCCTCGCCCTCGGGCAGTTGGAAGCGCAGGGCGAGGCTACGCACGATGGTCCCGGCGTCGGCCGCGTAGGGTTGCCCGCCCGCGAGCGCGACCCGTCCCTCGACCCGCGTCACGCGCCCGGCCGAGAACACGCTCGCCTTCGAAAGACGGGCTCCGTTTCCGTTGCTGGCGAAGTCGCCGGCCACGCACAGGCCCTTGGCGTGGTTGCGTCGGAAGCCGGGATGCGGACCGTTCACCTGCTCGAAGCGGTCGACGACGCGTGCTGGGGTCAGCGCGCCCGGTGACAGCCAGCCGCCCGTGTAGGTGAATGCTCCGGCAGTTCCGGCGAGCACCGCGCCGATGCCGGCGAGGCGCAGCATCAGGGCGCGCGTGGTCATTCCGGGAGGAGCCCCGGTCAGGTCGTGCAGCAGGGTCATGGATGCCTCAGGTGTTCGTCGCGGTCGTGCGGCGGATCTCATTGGCGAGGGGATGAAGGACGGCCGGATCGCTCGCGCCTACGAGGCTGTAGCCGAGCCCGTCCTGCGCCCAGGCGTAGCCGATGGCTGAGCCGGAGCGGTGCTCACGCATGGGGGCGTCACCCGGTTGAGCCATGGACCGCATCAGCATGACGAGGCGGGTGCCGTGATGATCGTCATACATCAGCAGGCCCGCAGGACCGTGCGGTGTGGCGACGAGCCGTCCGCCCATCAGCCGGTAGCCGGAGGAACTCAAGTCCGGCACGCCGACACGGCGGTTGAGCCGGGCCGAGAACCAGCGGGCGAGTTCATCGCTGTCGCTCGCCGCGAGTTCGACCGGACGAACGCGATCGGGAGCGTAGACCGAGTAGTTCGCGCTCGCCTCCTGAGCCAGGGCATCGATCCCCGTCATCGACGGAGAGAGCGTTCCGCGAAGACCCCAGCCGCCCAGGCCTCCAAGCGCGAGCAGGACGGCGGCGGCGGCAGCCTGCCAAGGGGGCAGACGCGTGCGCCGTCGTGCCTCGATGAGGTGGGCGAGGTTGAGCTGTGCCGGGACGGGTTCGGCGGCCACCGGGCCGAAGGCTCCTCGCAGTTCGTCACCGAGTGCGCGCATACGCGCGACGCGTCGGCCGAGATCGGGATGGCAGGCGAGGTAGGCCTCGACCTCGGTCCTGCGCGTCGCCTCCAACCGCTCGTCGACGAACGCCTGCAGGTCGTCCTCGGTAATCGGGCGCACGGTCACTTCACCCTCCTGAGCAGCGGACGTTTGACGGGGGTGGACGCGCGCTCCCCGTCTATGAGTTGGATCATGCGTTCGCGGGCCCGCGCGAGGCGCGACATCACGGTTCCGATCGGTATCGCGAGCACCTGCGCCGCCTCGGCGTAGGAGAGCCCCTCCACGCTCACGAGCAGGAGGACGCCGCGCTGATCCTCCGGAAGAGCATCGAGAGCCGCCGTCAGGTCGCGCTGGAGCAGGCCCTCGTCCTGGCTCGGGGCAACGGCCAGGGTCGCCTCCGGCGCATCCTCGACGGCCATGTACGAGCCGCGGCGAGCGCGCTGGCGCATCTGGCTGACGGCGAGATTATGAAGAATGGCGTAGAGCCACGTGCGGACGTCGCCGTCGGCTCGGCGCTGATGCCACCGGCCGATGGCCCGCTCCAGACAATCCTGGAGAAGGTCGTCCGCATCGGTCGGGTTGTGCAGGAGCGCGCGGGCATAGCGGCGCAGGGCCGGAATGAGCGGCTCGATGAGGCGGATCATATCGCTCACGGCCATCCTCCTGACACGCGCGGACTTCGTTCGACCGATCCGCCCGCGGCGAGAGTGCCAATGACGGTACGGGGACAGAGACGCCGTTTCTCGACGTTTATTCCGAACCCCTCCGGATTTTTTCTCCGTCGCGCCTCATGACCTGCGCGGAGCGACGAAGCCTCAAATTTCTCGGATCGCCTCCGGAATAATCTGCAGAACCTGGCGTCTGTCAGGTCGTCGCCAGCCTGAACGAAGTGTTCGGTGGTTAAATCGAGGAACCTGACATGTACAAAATCAAGCACGCCGCTCTCGTCCTGCTCACCGCGGTCGGAGCTCTGGCCGCGGCCGACGCAGGCGCCAGCGCGAAGGCCGTCGCGCCGGAGCGAGCCTGTTCGGGAATCTGCACGTCCGCGCTTACGCCCGCCTTGACGGTCGGTGCGACGCCGCGCAACGAGTTCGAGGCCGACACCGATTTTGCGAATGCGAACAACCCCGCACTGCCACCCTATGCCCGTGGCCGGGGAGAGGAGACGGGCGGGCCTGCACGGGAGCTGATCCCGAACTGAACTGCCGCAAGCGGGCTCACCGTACTTCAGTCCTCTGAGCTCGCAGCTCACGCAATGGGATCACCGCGACGCCACCCCGTGTCCGTTGCGGTCCCGGACCGTCGGTGCAGGAGCCGGCTGCCGAAACTGGCGAACAAGCCGGACAGCAGAGCGACCGCGAGCGCATGCATGCCGAGGTCATCGAGCGCCATCTCGAACGGGTGGAAGAGACCGAGGATCGACGCGGCAACGGACGATGCGGCCAATCCTGCAAGCCCGGCGGTCAGTCCCGGCCGCAGCGCGTATCCCTGTTTCAGACTCGCGACGAGAAGGAGCGCGAACGGAACGCCGAGTCCGACGATGAAGGCGAAGCAGGAGCAGGCCGCCGAAAGTGGGATCGGCGCTCCGTACCCTGTGCCGCTCGCCGCTCCGGCCACGCCGGCACCGATCCAGAACGCGAGACTCGGGACGGGGAGGAGAGCCCAGCGCGCGCTCCGGTCAGGCAGGGTCATCAGGACGGCTGCCGCGGAAGCGGCTGCAGCCGTTGCCGTCGAGCCGGCTGCCGCGAGGACGAGTGCGGGCTCGGCCGCGTAGCGCGCGAGGACGCCGTGCAGGTTGGCTACGGCGGCAAGCCCTGCGGCGGGAAGGCCGACGACCAGGAGCCAGCCCGCGATGCGGCGAGCAGGCGACGCGAGCCTCGCGACCGGTGCGAGACCGGCCGCGAGGCTGTCGATCAGGCGGGTATGGCGATCTTGTGCCAGCATCGATCTGCCGCCTATGCGCCGGGCGCCGAGCGTGCCGCTCCGAGGATGCGGCCATCGCAGGCTTGAAGGATCACGGCGAGGCTTTCCCCGGTCGGCGCCGCAACGCTGACTCGGAGAGGCTGACCGGCCCAGGTGCCGAGATCGCGCAGGGAGCGGACGACGCTCCGCCGGCCATCCACCACGAGCTGGGGCATGACGTTGCCGTCGCCGAGCCGCTTGGCATGGACGGCCTGCCGTTCGGTTGCACCCTCGAAGGAGGAGGTGTCCTCCCAGCCGAGATCGTCCCAGTACGTGACGTGGAAATCCAGGGTCAGGAAGTCGGTACGGCCAGCATACTCGCCGAGAAGCGCCGCGGCAGGCGGGCAGGTCGAGCAGCCCTGGGAGGTGGTGAGTTCCAGCACGACCGGGCGGGCTTGCGCTCCGATGGGTACCAAAGCGGTTGGCAGGAGGATCGCGAACAGGGCGGACGATCGAGTTGGCACGGCGCGCTCCAAAGCAGGGGATAATGGCCATTCGCTCTCGTCCGGACGCGGTTACGCCTTCTGTGCCCATCGCCGAAGTGCTTGGCACGCGTCTGCTGCCTCAGGAGCCCCCGGTCGTCGGCCTCAGACTCGAAAGGGTGGGTAGAGCGGCGTCGATGGATAACCGGCGCTGGAGGAAGGTGCCGGCTTACGGTCCACACGATACGGACGTGCGAAAGCGCACAGGATTATCCAGGCACCGTGTAACGGCTGGCGGTCTTCCGCGAAATTCCCTTCGACAGCAAACGAGCCACCAGCATCGCAGGCGAGGTTTGCTGCCTGGCAGCAAATCTAATCTGATCGGACCCCTGAAATTCTCGCCAAACTCTTGCGAATTTGACGAACAGAGGCCTGTGCGTGCCGGGGAGTCGATGCCGCTCCCAGTTGGAATTGCCCCAGCCGAAGGAAGGATTACGCAATGCTCGTTTCAGACATCCTCAGATCCAAGGGCACCCAGGTCTTCGCCATAGGCGGAGACGCACCGTTCTCAGCAGCCATTCAGATGATGCGAGATCGAAAGATCGGCGCACTCGTCGTCGAGGATGCGAACGGCCGACTGGACGGCATCTTGTCGGAACGAGAGGTCGTCGCAGCCCTCGCCACGTGGGGAGAGGACGCGCTGGAGCGTACGGTGTGCGAGCTGATGGTCACGCCGGTGGCGACCGCACGTCCGACCGACCCGGTTCATCGAGTCATGACGATCATGACACAAGGACGGATTCGCCACCTGCCAGTGCTCGATGACGAGATCATCGCAGGCATCGTCAGCGTCGGAGACGTCGTCAAATCGCGCTTGGCCGAGAAGATCCACGAGAACCAAGTTCTGCAGGACATCGCCCGCTGGCCGCGCGTGGCGTGACGTCGCGAATCTGCCTGCGCATAGATCCGCGCCGCACAGCTGTGTCCATCCATACCCTGGTCCGCGAATGGCGGGAGGCCGACGGACCGTGGGTTTGCAACAAAGCCCCCGCCTCTACCGAACGCAACTCGACAGGAAAAACTCACCCATGAACACTCGTCTCGCTTCCATTGCCGCCGCCGTCGTCCTCAGCGCCGGTGCGACTGTCGCCCCCGGCATCGCACAAGCCGAGACCTTCAACGCCTGGGGACATGAATTCACTGTTCCCGGATCGCGGTCGGACGCGGCGCCCGCCACGCCTCCCACCGCCTACACCGCCATGCCGACGGAGATCGTCGGCAGCCCTGGCAGCCGCTCGAACCACCGGGACGTCAGCCGGCAGGCGCACGGCTCGGTCCACGACATGTACCGCCGCTGAGCCTCCGAACGCTTCTGAACCTCGGAAACAAGGAAATGGCTGCCGAGGCGTACCCGAACCGCGCCTCGGCCGATTGCGGAGTTTCACACGCGACGCCGCATAGCAGAACATTCGGCACCAGGTTGAAACTCGCTCTAGCCAGCATGGCGGAGATGTCCAGACAAAGCCGAGTGCAAGGCAGACGGAGCCTCCCAGGGCCTCTAGGGAAACCCTTGGGAGGCTCAGAAGCTCTTGGAGGGAATCGGGTGCTGCGCTCCGTAGTGCCCCGAGGCTGGCCTCGACCGGTCGGCCGGCCCAGCCTCGAGCGTCGCTGTCACGCCGCTGGCCGGTACTCTTCTTTCGAGTTCGCGAAACGGCGGCGGATCAGGCTGTTGAGGGACAGCGGTCCCGGGCCGGTCAGGACAAGCGCCACGATGCACGCGACGTAGAGAAGATCGGTCTCGTAGCCGGGTTGTCCGAACCGGGGGCCTTCCGGCGTGATCGCTTGCAGCTTGATAGAACTGAAGCCGTTTTGAAGGTGCACCATTGTCGTGGCAACGAACAGGATGGCCACCATGGGAATGCTGGCGAGCGGAATGAAGGCGCCGACGATGAAGGCGAGACCGCCGAAGATCTCGACCAGGATGGTGAGCCAGCCGAGAAGGTAAGGGAAGGGCAGCCCCATGGCTGCGACGATCGTTGGGAAGGCGTCCAGCCCGCGCCCGGCCTTCGCCAAGCCGTGCTCCAGGAAGCCGTACCCGACGATGAGACGCAAAGGCAACGGAGCCCAGCGCGACAGAGATGCTCGCACCTGCAGGCCTAGCCAATACTCGGCGATCGTGTGCCGCTGCTCCACAGAGCGGGCCGGAATTAAGGTATTCATCGCTGGGAAGCTCCTTCGCATCCAGATCAACATGATCGTAGACTGGCGCTGGGTCGCTCCCTCACCTTAAGCCATGCTTAAGGGCACGATTCGGACGCGGCCGAGAGCGGGGTTTGATCCGACGCTACTTGCGAGCCGTCGCCTTCGTTCGCTTCGGACCGGCCGGTGTCCTGTTCAATTCTTGTGACGTTTAAGGAAACAGGCCGTGAGGACCGAGATTTCGTCGACCTTCTCGTCAAGTGCGAAGTGACCCGCGTCCAAGATATGGATTTCGGCGTCGGGAAAATCGCGCCGGTCGGCGAGGGCACCCGGCGTCATGAGGGCGAGATCGTAGCGTCCCCACATGACCGGCGTCGGAGGCTTGTGCTCCCGCGGCCACGCCTGCCACCGCGGGTAGGCTGCGACGTTTGTCCGGGAGTCGTAGAGGAGATCGGCTTGGATCTCGCGCGCCCGGCCGAGACGGCATCGCGTATTCGTCGGTTCAGGCGTCAGGGTTGTAGCGCTCGACCACGCGCGAGGAGGGCTGCGGCGGAGACGGCTCGATCTACCGGTTCGGCGGCGCCGAAGTTCGACGCAGCCGATACCCGGGAGCGTCAGTAGGCGGGGCCGCCCGCCGTCGAACCGAGCTGGGGAGCCGCGCGCTCGGGCTGCTCGGCGTTGCCGCCCTTGGCTGAGAGGTCAAGCCTCAGGCTTCGGCCAAGCGAGCCCGTCGCGATCTCCGCATGTGCTTCTGGAACTTCGGGCGAGCCGCGTCCGCCATGGAGCGCCGGTAGGTTCGTATACCTCCCGGCCTGCACCGGACCGGCTTGTGCAACACTCACTTGCGAAAAGCCTGTAACGATCATTCCGATCGAAGCAGCGAGCGTCATACCAAGGCGCATCATATCGGGATACTCCTGAATTTTGTCTGCGCAGATCGAGCGCAAACTTCGAGGCGGACAGCCAGTCATCATCGCCTGTCCTATCCCGGGTGTAGAAGTACCAGCTTAAGCCAAGCTTATGCCTCCGCCGCCGAAGATGC
The DNA here is from genome assembly GCF_040270385.1 of Methylorubrum podarium. NCBI lineage: Bacteria > Pseudomonadati > Pseudomonadota > Alphaproteobacteria > Hyphomicrobiales > Methylobacteriaceae > Methylorubrum > Methylorubrum podarium. The sequence goes on from NZ_JBELQE010000106.1 coordinate 13,882, forward strand.
TATTCGACAATCGAGCGCTGCGGCCGGTCCGATCCAGCTCGTTACGCCCCCAGAAGATCGACTTGGAGGCCGGTCCGGTCGTCACGGTTTCGCAGATGGAGTTGCACGCCGCTCCGCCGCGCCGCCATCTCGGTGATGGTCAGACCCAGCCCACTGCCGAGCGCACTCTTGTGGCGGCCGCGGTAGAAGCGCGTCGTCACATGCGGCATCTCCTCGTCGGGAATGCCTGGCCCCTCGTCGCGCACGTAGAACCCACGCCCGTCAGGCCTCAGGCCCCACTCGACCGTGCCAGCCTGCATGTGCTGCACGGCATTCTCATGCAGGTTCCGGATCGCCAAGCGGAGGCTTTCGGGGTCGCAACGCAGCCGGAAGGCGCTGAGGCTGGGATCGACGACCGTCACGATACCGGGTGGCTGCCGCATGCTCTCGACGATCTCGGCGACGAGCGCCCCCACATCGACCTCGGCCGAGGCGCGAGGCTCGGCATCCGCGTCGAGCTGAGCCGCATCGAGAAGTTGCTTCACCAGCCGCGTGGTGCGGTCGACGCTGGCCAGGATCTGCCGCAGCGCAGCCCTGACGAGGTCAGGGTTCGGCGCAGCCAACGCGACCTGAGCCTGGGTCTTGAGCCCGGCCAAGGGCGTGCGAAGCTCATGCGCCGCGAAGGCGGTCACCTCCCGCTCGTGCCGGCGCGCCGCCTCCACCTTGGAGAAGAGGCTGTTCAGCGCCTGCGCGAGGGGGCGGACCTCCGCGGGAGCACGCCCAATGTCGACCGCGCTCATGTCGTCGGCATCACGGGCCGCGATGTCGCGCGCCATCAGCCTCAAGGGCCGCAGACCCTGCCCGAGGCTTGCCCAAATCAGAATTCCGAGAAGCGGGATTACGAGCAGAATAGGAGTCAGCAGACCCATGATGAGATCGGTCACGAGGCCTCGACGCAGGCTCAATCGGTCGCCGACCATGACCCGTACCCCCTTGCCGGCATCGTCGACGGTGAAGATCCGCCACGTCTCGCCGTCGACCTCGCGCTCGGAGAAGCCGGCAGGCGCGTCTGTGAAGCGACGTTCGGGGGCACCGCTGGAGCGAGCTACCATCCGGCCGTCGAGGGACCAGATCTGGCAGGAGATCTGACGCTCGTAGCCGCTGGGCGGCGCAATGAAGCCCGGTGTTCCGTCAGTGGCTCCGCTACCGACCGGGCGCACGAGCGAGGTCACCATGCGGGCCGCTTCTTGGAGACGGTTGTCGAGAACCTGCTCCACCTCGTGCTTGGAGCCGAAATAGATCCAGGTGACGGCGCTGAGCCAGATCAGACCGGTCGCAGCGAGGAGGATGGCAAAGAGGCGGACGCGCAGGGAGGTCACCCTGGTGTCCTCATTCGGTAGCCGACGCCACGCACGGTCTCGATGGCATGCCGGCCGATCTTGACGCGCAGATTGTGCACATGGACCTCGACCGCGTTGCTCTCGACCTCCTCCTGCCAGCCGTAGAGGCGCTCCTCTAACTCGGCTTTGGATCGAACGACGCTCGGCCGCTCCATCAGGGTGAGGAGCACCATGAACTCCTTGCGCGACAGGGACACCGGCACCCCGTCGACCGTGACGGTCAGGCTGCCGGGGTCGATCCGGATGCCGCCATGTTCGAGGCTTGCTGCTGCCCGGCCTGACGCCCGCCGGATCACGGCGCGGATTCGGGCCGAGAGTTCGTCGAGGTCGAAGGGCTTGCCAAGATAGTCGTCGGCTCCTCCGTCAAGCCCAGCGATGCGGTCTGCAACGGCGTCTCGCGCCGTCAGCAGAATCACGGGGGTGCGGTCGCTCCGCCGGCGGAGACCACGCAGCACGTCGAGGCCCGAGCCGTCGGGCAGCATCAGGTCGAGCACGACGGCAGCGAACCTGCTGGACGCAAGAGCCGCATCGGCATCGGCACACGTCGCGACGCAATCGATGGCCGCGCCGGTCAAAGACAGACCGGCCCTGAGACCGTCCGAGAGAATTGGGTCGTCCTCCACGACGAGAATGCGCATGCGTGTCTCCCCAGCCGCTCGGCATCTTCCGGGCCTATCTTAAGCCTGGCTTAAGGTGCATTTCCGACCTGCGGCGGACGGACCGGATACCGGACGCCGCGGGCAATGCCGCACATCACCCTCGCCGTGTTCGTCTGGGCGGGCGCATCATTCTGGTCCTCCAGGTACTCCCAGGGAGCCGCGGCAGCGCGGGCGCCGTTCACCCATTGGGCGACATGCGAAGCGGATCTCACGCTCCGCCCGCGTTGGACCGCGGCTCCCGAAGACGCTGCGCGGCCTCACGCCCTATGAGTTTGTCTGCCAGGCTTGTGAGCCTCCCTAACCCGATGCGATCAGATCCGCCGCCGCTCATCTGGTCACTCCCGAGACGTTAGAGGGGTCGCCGGGGATTCTGTACGCCGATCCGTCGGCGTGGCCGAACCTTTCGAACTCCTCCGGTAACTAATTGCTCGCTGGTCCGTCGCCTGCCGGCTCTAATCGCGCTGCCTCAAGGGCAGCCGTGGAGACGGAAAGCGCCGATGAATCCGCCCGATCACCCCCCGTTCGATCCCGAGGCGGTCCCGACGGACGCCGTCGTTTCCCGGGGCGGCCGCGACCTGCGCCTGACCTGGGCGAACGGCGAGGCGGCCGCCCTCTCATCGGAGACGCTGCGGCTGCGCTGCCGCTGCGCGTGGTGCACCCGTGATCGGTTCGAAGGCCGCTTTCCGGCTGCCTTCCCGGCGGTCGCGGTGACCACGATCGAACCGCTCGGCGGCTACGCCGTGAATCTCGGTTTCTCCGACGGGCATGCCCGCGGGATCTTCCCCTGGGTCTACCTTCGCGCCCTTGCCCGAGAGACCGCGGCGCCGATGGCCGCCACCTCGGAGCGCACGCCCCAGGCGGCGTGATCGCCTGATTTCCGTCCTTCCTTGAGCGCGCGGCCGCGGCCGGCGCCCGACAAGCGAGCCCCATCATGAGCGACACCGGCCCGAAGGTCGACATCGTCGAGACCGACCTCCTTGTCATCGGCGGCGGCACCGGCGGCCCAATGGCCGCGATCAAGGCCAAGGAGGCCGACCCGAAGCTGCGGGTGCTGCTGATGGAGAAGGCCAATGTGAAGCGCTCGGGCGCGATCAGCATGGGCATGGACGGGCTGAACAACGCGGTCGTGCCGGGCTACGCCACCCCTGAGCAGTACGTGAAGGAGATCACGGTCGCCAACGACGGCATCGTCAACCAGAAGGCGGTGATGGCGTATGCCCAGGGCTCGTTCCCGATGATCCAGTACCTCGACAAGCTCGGGGTGAAGTTCGAGAAGGACGGCTCGGGCGAGTACAACATGCGCAAGGTCCACCATATGGGGACCTACGTGCTGCCGATGCCCGAGGGGCACAACGTCAAGAAGGTGCTCTACCGGCAGCTGCGCCGGCTCCAGGTCGCGGTCACCAACCGCTACATGGCGACCCGGCTGCTCAAGGACGCGGACGGGCGCATCGCCGGGGCGATCGCCGTCAACACCCGTACCTCCGAGTTCCTGATCGTTAAGGCCAAGGCGGTGGTTCTGGCCTGCGGCGCGGCCGGGCGGCTCGGCCTGCCGGCCTCCGGCTACCTGTTCGGCACCTACGAGAACGCGGCCAATTGCGGCGACGGCTACGCCATGGCCTACCACGCGGGCGCGCAGCTCGCGAACCTCGAATGCTACCAGATCAACCCGCTGATCAAGGACTATAACGGCCCCTCCTGCGCCTACGTCACCGGCCCGTTCGGCGGCTTTACTGCCAACAACAAGGGCGAGCGCTTCATCGAGTGCGACTACTGGTCGGGCCAGATGATGCTGGAGTTCTGGCGCGAATTGCAGGGTGGCAACGGCCCGGTCTTTCTGAAGATGGACCACCTGCGCGAGGAGACGATTTCGGAGATCGAGACGATCCTGCACTCGAACGAGCGGCCCTCGCGCGGGCGCTTCCACGAGCGGCGCGGCACCGATTACCGTAAGCGGCCGGTCGAGATGCACATCTCGGAGATCGGCTTCTGCTCCGGCCACTCGGCCTCGGGCGTCTTCGTGGACGAGAACGCCCGCACCACCGTGCCCGGCCTCTACGCCGTCGGCGATATGGCGAGCGTGCCGCACAACTATATGCTCGGCGCGTTCGTCAACGGCGGCATCGCCGGGGCGGACGCCGCCGCCTATTGCGCGGCCACCGGCCTGCCCGCCTACGACGAGGGCGACGTGTTGGCCGAGCAGGCGCGCGTGCTGGCCCCCACCCGTCGCGACGACGGCCTGACCCCGCACGAGATGGAGTTCAAGACCCGGCGCCTCGTCAACGACTATCTTGAGCCGCCGAAGGTCACCGCCAAGATGGAACTCGGCCAGCGGCGCTTCGCCGAGATCCGCGATGACCTCGACCTGCTCTGCGCCCGCGATCCGCACGAGCTGCACCGCGCCCTGGAGATGCAGTCGATCCTCGATTGCGCCGACATGGCGGCCCACGCCTCGCTCTACCGCACCGAGAGCCGCTGGGGCTTCTATCACCTGCGCGTCGATCACCCGGAGACGCTGCCGGAATGGGCCTGCCACACCGTCCTGTTCAAGGACGACAAGGGCCGGATGGCGAGCGCCAAGCGCGCGGTCGATCCGTTCATCGTGCCCGTCGCCGACGAGGAGATGAGCGCCTACCACCAGCTCCGCATCAAGACGCCGGTCGCCGCCGAATGAAACCCGATCGACGATGACTCATCGTCGATTGCCCCCGCGACTGCGGGGCGGGGGTCGTCCGCCGGACACACGGAACAGGACCACCGGTCCTGTTCCGTGCAGCATAGAACAATCTTCGCGAAGCATTCTCCTTGATCAGACACGGAGACGATCCATGCCCATCATCACCCAGGCCAAGAGCGCCGCGGTCGTCATCGACGACGACAAGTGTATCGCCGAGAAGGGTTGCCGCGTCTGCGTCGATGTCTGCCCGCTCGACATCCTTGCGATCGATGAGACCCGGCAGAAGGCGTACATGAAGTACGACGAGTGCTGGTATTGCATGCCCTGCGAGGTCGATTGCCCGACGAACGCGGTCAAGGTCAACATTCCCTACCTGTTGCGCTGAGGTCGATCATGGCACCGGTCTTCGACACCTTCGACGACGACATCGAGGAGCTGGCCGAGCGCGCCGCCAGCCCTGATCCCGGCATCCGCCGCGTGGCGATGATGGAACTGGCCGAGGCGGTGGGCGCCAAAGCCAAGGTTCTGCTGCTCAAGGGGCTGGCCGACGACGACGCCACCGTGCGCGCCGCCGCCGCCAAGGCGCTCGACGAGCATGACGGCGCCGACGTGGTCGAGGGCCTCGTCCGCTCGCTCGAGGATGCCGACGACGACGTGCGGCGCGTCGCCGCCGAGACGCTCTCCGAGAAGAAGGAACCGACCTGCGGCCCGCTGCTGATCGAGAGGGCGGAGCATGCGGACCCGTTCGTCCAGGCCGCGGCCTTGCGCGCCTTGCGCGAACTCGTCATCCCCGACGCGCTCTCGGCGGCCCTGAAGGCGCTTCAGAGCCCCGCGCCGGAGGTCCGCCGCGAGGGGCTCGGCGTCATCGGCTACCTCAAGGCCGAGGAGGCGCTGCCCGCGCTTCTCGCCACCGCGCGCGACGGCGACGCCACGGTGCGGCGCGCGACGATGGCAGCTCTGGTCTTCCTTCGCTCCGGCGGCCCCGGCGTCGCGACCCTGCTCGCCGGATTGCAAGACGAGAATTGGCAGGTGCGCGAGGAGGCCGCGGTGTCGATCGCCAAGAGCCGGCTGCCCGAAGCGGTCGAGCCGCTGATCGCCGCGATGGCCGATCCGGTCTGGCAGGTGAAGACCAAGGCTGCCAACGCGCTCGGCCGGATCAAGTCCACCGCCGCCATCGACGTGCTCGGGCGCGCCCTCGACTCCGAGGTCAGCAACCTGCGCAAGGAATCCGCCGCGGCTTTGGGCGAGATCGCGCACCCGCAGGCCCTGTCCTTCCTCGAACGCGCGTCCGACGATCCCGACCCCGACGTGCGCAAGCTGATCCGCTGGGCGATCGGCCGCTGCCGGTCGGAGGTCTGACGTCGAGCGGTCACCACGAAACGACGAGGCGAGGCGGCGGATCCGACAGGGTCCGTCGCCTTCGCGCGTCCGATGGCCGGGAGGTTCTGTTTAGAGCTGGTATAGTGTTTGCTGCGCTGCACATGGTCATCGCCCAGGAGCAGCCTATGCAGCCCATCCCAGGTCGGACGGACACGGCCCATCTCTCTTCCGGGCTTTCGCTCCCGACATGCGCGCGAGGCACGAGCTCGATGGAATCCTTCCCCCAGCCCGCCGGCCCGCGTCCGCTGCTGGAAGGCTTGAGCGAGGCCGAGCGCAGCCAAGTGATGGAGCGGGGGCGCCGGCGGGTCCTCTATCGCGGTGCGACCCTGTTCACGCAGGAGACGCCGAACGATGGCATCTGGCTGATCGAGACCGGCCGCATCCGCGTCTTCTACGCCGCGCCGACCGGACGCGAGATCACGCTGGCCTACTGGTATCCCGGCAACTTCGTCGGCGGACCGGAGGTATTCGGCTCGGGCACCCATAGCTGGTCCGGCATGGCCGCGAGTAATTCCACCGTGCTGCATCTGCCGGGCGCCGCGCTGAAGCAGCTCGTGGCCCGTATCCCATCGCTCGCCTTCGGCATCATCGACGGGCTGACCTTCAAGGGCCGTTGCTACTCGGCCCTTGCCCAGATGCTGGGCACGCGCTCGATCACCGACCGCCTCGCCTTCCTGCTGATCCACCTGTCGAACCTCTACGGCGTCGAGGAGGAGGGCGGCGTGCTGATCGCGGCCGATTTCACCCATGCGGACCTCGCCCACATGGTCGGCGCCACCCGGCAATGGGTGACGATCAGCCTGAAGCGCCTGTCCGAGCAGGGCGTGGTGACGACACGCCGCTCGCAGATCCTGATTCAGCGCCCCGACATCCTCGCCCGGATGCCGGGCGGCGACGAGGGCGCTTAATTCGAATGCTTCTCGCTTAAAACTGCAGCACCGATTGAGGCCGGCGGACGATTTTCGCAACTAATCGACTCGACTTGCGGGTCTCCGTTTGATCGGCACCGACGGCGCACCCGATCATGCCTGTGATGTCGAGCCGGCATCTCAAGACAAGACGGAGCGCACGATGACTTCGATGGTGTCGAGACGAAGCACGGTGTCGGCTCTGGCGCTCCTGGCGGCGGCAGGCCTCACGACGGGCGCGCCCGCCCGCGCCGAGACGGTCCTGAACGTCGGGATCGGCACGCAGGACACGACGACGAACACCGCCACGGTCGGCGTCGTGGTGCGGCAGTTGAAGCTGATCGAGAAGCATCTCCCGAAGACCGGCAAATATGCCGACGTCAAGATCAAGCTCGATTGGCAGAATTTCACCTCGGGGCCACCCGTGACCAACGGGATGATGGCCGGCAAGCTGCAATTCGGCGCCATGGGCGACTACCCGCTCGTCGTGAACGGCTACACCTTCCAGAACAACCCCGAGAGCCGCTCGCGCCTGATCGCGGTGGCGGCCTACAATCTCCATGGGTCCGGCAACGGCATTGTCGTCAATAAGGAGACCGATGCGTTCTCCTTCGATGACCTGAAGGGCAAAGTCGTCAGCGTGCCGTTCGGCTCCGCCGCCCACGGGATGGTGCTCAAGGCCCTGCAGGACAAGGGCTATCCGCAGACCTTCTTCCGGCTGGTCAACCAGAGCCCCGAGGTCGGCTCGACCAACCTGCAGGAGAAGAAGATCGACGCGCATGCCGACTTCGTGCCCTTCGCCGAACTGCTGCCGTTCCGGGGCTTTGCCCGCAAAGTCTTCGACGGCGTTGAGACCAACCTGCCGACCTGGCACGGCGTCGTCGTGCGCACCGACTTCGCCGAGAAATATCCCGAGATCGTCGATGCCTATCTCCAGGCGATCCTCGACGCGCAGGCCTGGGTGAAGGCCGACCCGAAGCGCGCCGCCGAGCAGATCGCGGCCTGGACCGGGACCGACAAGGAGGTCGTCTACATCTTCCTCGGCCCCGGCGGGATCATGACGATCGATCCGACCCTCAAATCGCCGCTCATCGACGCCGCGAAGGAGGACGTGAAGGTGCTACAGAAGCTCGATCGCGTGAAGGAATTCGACGTTGCGTCCTGGGTCGACGACGCGCCCCTGCGCAGGGCCTTCGCCACGCGGGGGCTCGACTACGAGGCGCAACGCGCCAGCACCGCCAATTACGAGGTCTCGGGCGAGGACGGCTTCTGCAAGAAGCCCATCACCGATCCGCGCAAGGCCGGCGAGATTTGGGAGAAGGACGGCGACATCCTGCCCTATGCGAGCGCCGCCTGTACGCTGGGCGCGGTCAACGATCTCAAGTCCAAGGGCCGTGAGATCAACGTCGCCTACGTGTTCGACACGTCGCGCGGCATCAAGCTGTTTGCCAAAGAGGCCTTCTACGTCGTCGACGGAAGCGAGATCGCTCCCTTCCTGCTGAAGCGCGACGCGGAGGCCGCGGCGGCGAAATCCGGCGCGAAGGTCCTGCCCTACGACGAGGCCGTGAAGGCCGCGGTGGCGGGGGGCTGATGGCGATGGAAGCGGCCCTTCGCACCGTGCCGGAAGCGGTCACCCGCCCGGCCCCGACGACCGAGGCGTCGCCCCCGGTCAAACCCCAGCCGGCGCCGCCGGTCGCGGTCGTCAGGGGCAGCCGCCTCGCCCGCTGGCTGCGCCTGCATCGCGGGCAGCTCCGGGCCGTCGCGCTCGGCCTCGTCTCGCTCGCCCTCTTCATCACGGTCTGGCAGGTGCTGACAGTGAACCGCGCGACGTTCTACGTGCGCTTCACCAACGTCCCGAGCCCAGCCGACGTGTTGGCGCGGGCGTTCCTGGCCTTCCACAACCCGATCTTCGGCGACCACATCTGGATGAGTTGCCGCCGCATCCTCTACGGCTTCGCGCTGGCCAGCGCGGTCGCGATTCCCCTCGGGCTGCTGATGGGCCGATTCCGCATCCTGCGCGAGATCGTGTTTCCGATCTGCGAGGTGACGCGGCCGATCCCGGCCATCGCCTGGGTGCCGATGGCGATCATGCTCTGGCCGACGAACGAGGAATCCATCGTCTTCATCACCTTCCTCGGTTCGTTCTTCCCGATCCTGATCAACACGCTCCAGGGCATGGCCACCGTCGATCCGGTGCTGGTGCGGGCCGCGCGCTGTCTCGGCGCGAGGGAGGCTGCGCTCTTCCGAGAGGTCTATCTGCCGGCCTCCCTGCCGCAGATCTTCACCGGACTCACCGTCGGCATGGGCGTCGCCTGGGTCTCGCTGATCGCCGCCGAGATGATCTCCGGCCAGTTCGGCATCGGCTACTTCACCTGGGAGGCCTATTCCCTGGTCCAGTATTCCGACATCGCGCTCGGCATGATCACCATCGGCGTGCTCGGCCTCGCCTCGAGCCTCGCCATCCGGCTCGTCGGCCGGCTCGCCATGCCCTGGGGGGCGGCCTGCTGAGGCCGTCCCTGACCAGACGTCGATCCATCGGAGGAAGGGACACGCCATGGCCGGGACGGCTCGGGGCCTGATCGAGGTCCAGGATTTCTGCCTGCGCTACGAGACCATGGAGGGAGCGGTCGAGGCCGTCTCCGACACCTCGCTCACCGTCCGGCCCGGCGAGTTCGTCTCGATCGTCGGCCCTTCGGGCTGCGGGAAGTCGACGTTGCTGAATGCGCTCGCTGGCTTCCTCACGCCGTCGGGCGGGCGCGTGACGGTCGATGGCGAGCCGATATTCGGCCCCAGCGCCGACCGGGGCATGATCTTCCAGCAATACTCGCTGTTTCCCTGGAAGACCGTGCGCCAGAACGTCGAGTTCGGGCTCAAGATGAGCGGCGTGTCGCGCGGCGAGCGCGAGCGCCGGGCGCGCACCCTGCTGGGGCTCGCCGGCCTCACGCCGTTCGAGAATCACTATCCCGACCGCCTCTCGGGCGGCATGAAGCAGCGCGTCGGCATCGTGCGGGCGCTGGCCACCGGCCCGCGCATCCTGCTCCTCGACGAGCCGTTCGGGGCGCTCGACGCCCAGACCCGGCTGATCATGCAGCAGATCCTCACCAACATGTGGCAGCAGCTGAAGATCTCGGTGCTGTTCGTGACCCACGACATCGACGAGGCGATCTTCCTGTCGGACCGCATCTACGTGATGACGGCGCGCCCCGGCAGCATCAAGGCCGAGATCGTCGTGCCGCTGCCGCGCCCGCGCGAGCCCGCAATGACGCTCTCCTCGGAGTTCCTGGGCCTGCGCCGCGGGCTGATGTCGCTGATCCGCGAGGAGAGCATTCGCGCCATGGGCGGCGAGGTCAGCCTCGACGCCCTCAAGGGGTTGGCGATCAACCTCGAAGGACAGGATCTCGCGACCGTCCTCTGACGGCCCTCCGTCACCGATCCAAAGCCACTCGGAGAGCGATGCCGGGCCGATGCCATCGCGCCGAGGAGCGCTCCCGCCATGCCGAACCCTGACGGATCAACGCCATGACCTACGTCGTCACCGACAACTGCATCCGCTGCAAGTACACCGATTGCGTCGAGGTCTGCCCGGTGGATTGCTTCTACGTCGGCGAGACCATGCTGGTGATCAATCCCGACGAGTGCATCGATTGCGGCGTGTGCGAGCCGGAATGCCCGGCCGACGCGATCAAGGCCGACACCGAGCCGGGCCTCGACGGCTGGATCGCGCTCAACGCCAAGTATGCGGCCCTCTGGCCGAACATCAGCGAGAAGCGTGACCCACTCGGCGATGCCGCCGAATGGGACGGCCGCCCCGGCAAGCTCGAATCCGTGTTCGGCGTCTCCGATCCGGCCGCCGCCTGATCCCCCTCGGACTAGAGAAGAGGATGTCATGAGCAAGTACAACGAGGAGCAGGTGCTCTCCGTCCATCACTGGACCGACACGCTCTTCTCCTTCCGCACGACGCGCGATCCCTCGTTCCGCTTCCGCAACGGCGAGTTCACGATGATCGGCA
>NZ_JBELQE010000107.1:0-1400 GCF_040270385.1 Methylorubrum podarium
GGAGCTATGCAGGATTTTAGGTGACGGAGGCGGTCAGGCGGCGCGGTGATCTGGGCTCGCGGTGACCTCGGTCCCGTCGCGGAAGATGACGCCGGCCACGACCTTCGGCAACTGGTTTTCGCCCTTCAACCGTCGCCAGGTTTTCGAGGCTGCCATCACCAGCTTGAACACCATCAGCTTGGCGGTCGTGGCCGAGAGTGCACCTTTGGTCCGCACGGTCCGATGCCGCACCGTGGCGAACACGCTCTCGATCGGGTTCGAGCTGCGCAGGTGGTCCCAGTGCTCGGCCGGGAAGTCGTAGAACGCCAGCAGCGCCTCCCGGTCCTTGGTCAGGCAGGTGGCGGCGCGCGGGTACTTGGCCCCGTACTTCTCGACGAAGACAGCCAGCGCCGCCTCGGCCGCCGCCCGGGTCGGCGCACCGTGGATCTCACGCAGATCCACCTTCATCGCGCCCTGAACGGACTTCGGCACCTTGTCGAGGACGTTGGCCGCTTTGTGAACCCAACACCGTTGGTGAGCGGTGCCCGGAAAGACCTCGTCCAGGGCCTGCCAGAAGCCGAGTGCGCCGTCGCCGACCGCGATCTCGGGCGCGATCGACAGCCCACGCCGCTTCACGTCGACGAGCAGCTCGCGCCAGCTCTGGGCGCTCTCGCGCACGCCCACCTGGAAGCCGACGAGTTCTTTCCGGCCCTCGGGCGTCGCCCCGATCAGCACGAGCATGCACTCGGCCTGGTCCTCCATCCGGGCCTGCAGGTAGACGCCGTCGGCCCAGACATAGACGTAGCGGCGTGCGGAGAGATCGCGGCCCTGCCAGCGGGCATACTCGTCCGCCCAGGCCGCGGTCAGCCGGGCAATGACGGCCGGCGAGAGGTTCGGAGCATCCCGACCCAGAAGGGCGGCCAGCGCCTCCTGGAAGTCGCCGGTCGAGACACCGCGTAGGTACAGGACCGGCAGTAACGCATCCAGGCTGCGGGTGCGCCGCGCCCACTTCGGCAGGAGCGTCGAGGTGAACCGAACCCGGTCCTCAGATCCGCTCGCGCCGCGATCTCGGACACGAACCCGCGCCACCGGCACCGGGCCGATGCCGGTCTGGATCGCCCGCTCCGGGCCATGGCCGTGCCGCACCAGCCGCGCGCGTCCGTCCGGAAGCCGCAGATCCTGCATCGCGCTCAGGAACGCGTCCGCCTCCATCTCAACAGCTTGGGCGAGCAGGCGGCGGGCCCCGGCGCGCAGCACCTCGGTCAGGGGATCGTCGAGGTCTTCGGGCTGACGAAGCCGGACGATGTTGGTAGGTGTCTCCATGGCGTATCGCTCTCGCTGAGAGGTTCTGGCAGGCTTCGACACCCGCCTCGATACGCCGCCTTCAACACACCGTCGTCACCCAATCTCCCGCATAGCTC